>NZ_NTLW01000209.1:0-42494 GCF_002632075.1 Pseudoalteromonas sp. ESRF-bin5
ATTTAAAACAGAGATTATTCGCAGAAATGGCCCGTGGAAGAATGTTGATGCTGTTGAATACGCAACGTTAGAGTGGGTCAATTGGTTTAATAATCAACGCTTATTATCTTCAATTGGGTATATTTCACCAGCTCAATATGAAACAGACTACTATGATAATTTAAACGAGTCAGGTAAAGTGGCCTGACTTAAACAAACTGGTCTCCGATGAACTCGGGGCGATTCAGTATAGCCAAAAACGTTGAAGCAGTTGCGGGTACTTCTGTTGGTGGTTTAAATGCTGCATTATTTACAGCTGGTGATTATAGCTCTGCTGAGCAGTTATGGCTTGATATTGCACCAAGCAAGGTATTAACACTTAAAGCAGAAGATATTGCTATAGCTGTTTCTAAGTTTGCCGTCGGGGCTTATTTACCGGGTGTTGCACCTAAAGCATTGATGACCTTGAGTTCTTTATTAGGGGGTGCAGGAGCTTTTTCGCAAGATGGACTTGCTGACCTTATTTACCAAAGCAATGTTTGCAATTCTATTGATAATAATTTATCGCTGCATTTATGTGCATTAACTGCTAAAAATGGCGAGCTAGTTTATCCGCAATTAAATACACTAAGCGCTGAAGACAAACAAAAATGGCTATTGGCAACCTCTGCAATACCGGCTGTTTTTAAAGCAGTTGAAATAGACGGCACAAATTATGTTGATGGCGGCGTATTACCTTCATATAGCGACAACACACCTTACAAACCACTTATAGAGCAGCATAATTGCACTCATATTATTAATATTTACTTGGACCGCCAAGCTGATACTGTTACTGCAAGTAAACAATACCCTGGGGTTAATTTTTGGAACATTGTTCCGTCACAAGCTTTCGCAGGCTTAATAGAACCACTTAATTTTACAAAAGAAAATGCAGCTAATCTTATTGAGTTAGGCTACAGCGACACGGCTAAAATTCTTAAGCAGTTTAAACCCTTTATGGATGATGAAGCGTGTTTTATGCAGGCCGCTTTTGAGTTTGCAGCTTCAAATACACAATTCAACGATCAGATATTAGTAAACCAACAGTTGCGTGATGGAAGAGCTTTAGATTCAAAGCAGCTTACATCTCCTCATTCATTAGATGATGTATTAAGCGAACTTGCCGATACGTTAAATCAGCAAGAGCGAGAGATAGCAAATCAAAATGTTGATAGTTTGATAGACGAATTTGCTGATAACTCTAACGAATTACTTGAGCATGCCTTTAATACAATTACAACACTTGCCTCTACTGAGGGGCGTATAAACGCTCAGTTAGAGCAAAGCCATGTGAGTCGGGTTCTCGGCTCGGTCTCGGGGAGCAATGCTAAGTTACAAGCGGGTGTTAACTATGATTTAAATCGAGCTATATATTCTAGCCAATTACTCATTCAAAAGCTCAACCATAAACAAGTACTAACAATGGAAGCGATGGTTTCCCTTGCTAACAAAACAAACTACCTGATGACTCATGTTAATGTGTTATATGGCAGCGTTAAAAAACTAGAACAAAATGTTTTTCAATCAGTTGCATTAATGAAGCAAGGAATAGAAGCATTAGCTCATCAATGCGATATTAGATTCAACCAACTTGAAAATAGAATTGATAACCTAGAACGAAGTCAATTAGTAAATAATTGGTATAACAATACAAAATCAAAATGCATCAGTTTAAATACACTGCAACCAAGTGAATTATTAATTAGAGTAACCTTGGGTTTTTATAATGATTTAGGGCGCGAATGGTCTAATAGTGAACTCAGTTCCTTCACAAATTTATTGCATGATATTGGCTTGCATCAAGCATTATTAACACCATGTAGCTTATTTAGTCCTAACTCCGCTAAGTTATTTTTAAATAATATACAAGCAAACGCCATTTTACCTGTTCCGCCTAAACATCAGCAGTTTCATCCTTTATTAAAAGGGCTGCAAATAGCAAGTGATGCGCAAAACGACGCAACCGCTGAAGAAATAAATCAAACGATTGAGCAACAACTCGGTTTAGCGCTCAATAATGAATTAAGTGGTTATGAGGTAGGGTTAGAGCTATTACATAGCCTAAAATGTAACGATAAAAGACTGCCGGCTTACTCAAATACGGGAAATTTGAGCTTACTGTCAGCTAATGAGCATACAACCATGCAAGCTCAATTGTTGGCTCAAGTTACTACGTATAAAAAAATTAACGATGATATTTTAATTAATAAAAATATCCGTGATGATCTTGCTTTTTTACAAAATAAAATTGAACAATTTAAAGTTATCATCCCTGTGATTGGCCAATTTTCGGCAGGTAAAAGTTCACTACTTAATAATTACTTAGGGCAAGACTACCTAAACTGCGACATAAACCCTGAAACAGCGGTTGCCACAGAGCTAAGTTATAGCGAAGACGAGCACATTATAATTAATTATATTGATAATAAATTGAGTGAGCGAAAAGAATTAGGTGAGTTACAAAGCCTAACAATTGACGAGAATATTTTTTATATTCAGGTTTTTATTAATAATCAAAAGCTTAAGAGCCGTCCTAATTTAGTGCTGGTGGATATGCCGGGTTTTGCATCAAATAATACTGGCCACTCAAAGGCAATTGCTTGTTACTTGGAGCGTGGTGATTATTTTATAAATTTAATCCCCTCAGAAAAGGCCTTTGATGCAACAGCCATTAATCAACTGCAAGAAATCAATCTTAATTATGAAAAAGACATTGCTCATATTGTGTCTAAATCTAACCGTCTGCCAAGTAGTAAATTGTTAGCGGTTAAGAGTCAGTTGCAAGCGTATTTAACCGAAGCATTAGAAAGCGGTATAACGATTGGCCATATCGAAAATTTAGGTACTAACAAAAATATAATTGATTTTGAGAATGCAGTCGACACTGCATTAAATCAGTTTGATACATTACTTTGTAAGCGTTATTCACAGCAACTAGCTAAGTTAGCCGGGCATATAACCAGCGCCATAAATGGCCTTAAAAAGTCTAGCCAGTCAAGCGAAGCCCAAATTCAAGAACAAATAAACAAGTCTCACAGTGCATTTAGCTCGGTAGAAAATAAACTTCAAGCATCACTTAAAGATCTTGAATATAATCTATGTAGCGTAGGAAAAGAGCAGTTAATTCAGCGCTCTCAACAGGTACTGGGCTCATCCGTATCAGTTTTAGTTAGTGCGGCTAAATCGAATCAAGTATCACAAAAAATAAATGACCTACTAAGGCCCGTTTTACAACAAGGTGTTGATAACTTAGTAAAGCAAGAATTACAAAAGCTAGATAAAAAACTCGATATTATTAGCGAGCAACAACATAGCGATGTAAAAATTACACTTAATATACCAGCAGAGCAAAAAGAAGCCTTTTCAACAGCGTATGCAGCGGTAGCGGCCGGAGTCGCAACCGTTATTTTAGGCCCTCTAGGTGGTATTGTCTCTGGTATTATAGGTGGCTTACTGGGCCGAAAAGATAATGCAGAAGAACGCGAGCAACAAATAGAATCACAAGTACGTGAGCAAGTTATTCCGCAGGCCGTTAATATGGCTGTAGAGCATTGCACACAACAGCTAAATTCGGCGGTATCAAAAATCAAACAAGCTGTTTTAAGCTCATTTGAGCAAGAGCAAAACGACCTCAAGCAAAGTATTGAGCACCTTAAACAACAATTGCAGCAAAGCGAAGACGCGTTTAACGAGCAGCAGTTAAAGTTCGACAACGCTTTAATTCAAATTCAGCAAACTAATCACACCGCGCAAATAAAAACCAACGCTATAAAGGAAGCTAGCTAGTGAGTAATGATTTAGATTTTGACAGTTTAATGAACGGCCACCATGATAAAAGCAATAATGAAAATAGTGGTGTAAGTAATAGTGTAAATAGCAATGCAAATGAGCAATCAGCTCAAACACAAACTTCATCTCAAAACATAAAACCAGAGGGTGTTAATCAATACTTATACGAAAGTGAAAAGGGCTTAAGTTTATGTGCTCAATTAATTGCGAATGGTGATAGTAATACATCTGTTGCCCGTTTATTAGCCGAAATTAAACACACGATTGAACATGACTTTTTACAGCTAGCTAAACAAGACGATAACACCACAGGGGCTCATACTTATGCTCAATTGTTATTGCTTGAAAAACAGCTAAATGAAATTGCTGCTTTTCCGCATCTTGAAAAATACTATACCGTTGCAGTGGGTGGCTCATTTAGCGCAGGTAAATCGCGCTTTTTAAACTCCGTATTAGGGTGCCCCTCGTTGCTGCCAACAGACACAACACCCACTACATCTATACCTACTTATTTGTCGTTAGGTGAGCAAAATGCAATAAGTGCACTTAATTTTTATCGTAAAAAAACAGCAATAGATGAAGAAGCATTAAAAGCTATATGCCATGCATTTAATGAGCGTTTTGGCGTAACCTTTAGCCATTTACTACAGCTAATATCTGTTGAGCGAGAAGACTTTAAATACCCTAACCTCGTGTTTTTAGATACCCCTGGTTACAGCAAAGCCGACGATATAATTAACACACAAAACAATACCGACGAAAACATTGCTCGTGAGCATTTACGCAGTGCAGACTATTTAATTTGGTTGGTCGATCAGCAAAATGGCACTGTGCCACAGCAAGATATTGAATTTTTAAAAAGCTTAGAGCTAACTCAGCCTGTATTAGTGGTGATTAGTAAAGCGGATAAAAAGCCAGAATCGCAAATACAACAAATTATTAATACAGCAAAACAAGACTTACAACGAGCCGAAATTAATTTTTTAGACGTAATAGGGTACTCAGCCCAGTTAAATAAAGAGTTTTCAAGTTCCCAAACCGTACTAACTGATTTATTACAAACTGTGAGTAAAGGTAAAAATGGCTCGATTGTTTTATGGCAAGCAGAACAGATATTTAAGAGCTATATAAATTTTTATGAGTCTACTCGTCAAATTCATAGCTTAACAAGTGGCACGATTAAAGAGCTCATTTTTGCTGAAACTATATCAGACAAAAACAAACAACATTTAGACGATATAAGCAATAAAACAAAAGCGCAGGTAAATGCTTTAGCAACACAAAAGCAAGTTGCCCTTAAAATTCAGCAACAATTACAAGAGCAAATTACGCAGTTATGCGAGTTGCTCAATGTAAACACAACCATGCAGCCGAGCTCTGTGACATTGAGTTCAACTAATACGACTTGCTCACTTGGTAACGATAATGTACCCCAACAATCATTAGTATTTGAAGCGCTCGTGCAAGGCAGTATCAAACAGTTATCGGCTATTGCTGACATAACTGCTTTGCAAGGGCGAATAATTAAGTTAAGCGCGGTAGGCGTACACATTAAAATAGAAGAGAAAGTACCAACCGATTTCGACATCATTATTACTAAACAAAAAATAAAAGCCCAGTTGGGTGATGCCGTAATGAGTGATTATTTTAACGAAGGCCAGCGTGTGAAAGTTCACATAGTAAACGATAAAAAAGCGAGCATTACAGTCGATATAGCTTCGGCATAATTTTGAATTAGCAACACACAATTACTTAATAAAAAAGGAAGTAAGATGGATTTTGATATTTTAGACGTTATAAACGAGGCAACAAAAGAAGCTGATGCATTTGAAGGCCATCCAGCTGCTGATTTCACCATGGAAGAGCAGTTATTATACTTAAATGGCTTAGCTCTAGTCATGAATGCTGACGGTCATATTGACGACACCGAAAAGGAATATATTCGTATACTTATAAAATCAATGAGCCTTGATGAGTCAATACTTGACGACATGGTAACGTTTGCAAAAGCCCCAGATAAAGACACAGTACAAGCGTTTTTTCGTACTTTTCGCCGTCGCCCCGTTGCGCAGTTGTTTTTGTTCGATGCCCTAATGATGACCCGCCGCGATGACAAAGTAGAAGACAAAGAAAAGGCCGTTGTAGACAAAATAGCCGACCAGCTAGAAATACTAAAAGGCACCCAACAAGATATATTTGATTTATTTTGCCATATTAAAAACCGCAACTGGCAAGAAAGCGCATTATATTTCAGCTGCCATTTATTAAACCCAGATCACTTTAAACATCTACTTGCCTATCATGAAATAGAGTTCGATGCGTTAATGGCAGAAACCGCAGAGATCAGAAGTAATAGGTTAATTGAGGTGATTAAACAAAAGGTTGATATTGATGCATTAGAGTGGGAGCTACTCGTATATCGCAATAATAACTGTATGCCTGATGCGACAGAAATAACAACGACATTTATTACAAACATCGTTACTCTTGATCTGATTTTGCCATTTTTGCAATCAAAGCTTGATAGAAAAGAGCTACGCATTAATGCCGATGAGGTTTTATTAATTAAAGATGGTGTTGAGCTAGCCTATGGCTCACTAACTGATTTAACACTTAGCCATGATAAAGAAACAGACGCATTTTTTGTCACTCCAAATTTGACTGAAGACTCTGCGTTCAAAGTAACCGCTGAGCTGCTGAGCGATTTTGGCTTTATGATATCTGAACATCTAATTACAGAAAAAGATATTGAGTCTGATGATCCTCAAGTTATTAATATGGTTTTAGATATCCTCTATTCAGCTAAAATAGTCGAAGGTAAAAAAGATGGTGATTACGATAATCCTATTTGCTTTCCTAAACAGAATAGTGGATATGTAAAAAATGAAATTGTATTAGGCTACGACAACAAATATTACACTAATATTAAATCAATTAGTATAGTTTCCAAAGATAGTAGTGACTATGTTACTAACTCAACTCCATGGGAAGTACTAGCATCTGGTCAATTCAGGTTAATGAGATAAGGGAGCGAGTAGGTGACTGATTTAGACATGCTTGCCACTTTCATGGAAGCGACAAAAGAGCCGAGTGCTTTTGAAAACCACCCAATAGCGCAACAAGGGATTGAAGGGCAGTTATTGTATTTGCAAGGCCTAGCCTTAGTGATGAATGCAGATAATGACATTCATGAAACCGAGGTTGAGTATTTACAAATTTTAATAAACTCTTTTTCACTCGATAGCTCTGTTTTAGATGACGTGATTGATTTTGCTAAAGCGCCAGACAAAGTAACAATTCAAGCATTTGTTGCATACTATAGGCGTAAACCATTGGCGCAATTGTTTTTATTTGATGCGCTCATGATGACCCGACGTGATAACCAAGTGCACGAGAAGGAAATGCCTTTAGTGAACGCAATAGCACAACAACTCGAAATACTAAAAGGCACTCAACAAGATATATTCGATTTATTTTGCCATATTAAAAACCGTAACTGGCAAGAAAGCGCATTATATTTCAGCAGCCACTTATTAAACCCCGATCATTTTAAACATTTACTCGTCTATCATGAAGTTGAGTTTGAAACGTTAATGGCAGAAACCGCTAAAATAAGGTCTAAGCGATTGACTAAGCTTATCGTCAATAAAGTTACTCGTGCATGCCAGTTAAAGTGGGAACCTTTAAACTATTGTAATGCAGAGTCTTTACCGAAAGAAAAAGAGGTTACAATTGATTTTGCCCCTAGTATTTTTACACATGACTTGTTAGTCCCGTTTCTTCAATCGAAAATGGATAGGGGCGAGCTTCGAGTTAGCTCTGGTGAGGTTTTTATCACTTATAATTCACCTGAAAAATTGTACGGTTTACTTTCTGATTTACATTTGGAGTTTGACCCAGAAGATAACACTTTTTCAGTATCAAAAAGTTATATTTCTGACTCTGAATTAATGGTGCCAAACGAGATTAAGTTAGATTATTTCAAAACTATCTTCTCACCATTATTGAACGGGGAACCACAAGATATAAATGTAATTTTATATCAGTTATTTAAAGCTAAGATAGCGATTGGCAAGCAGCTACACCCTAAGGGCAAGCCTAATAATACGGAACAAATTAATTCTGTATGTTTTCCTTTAAAAGGCAAAAAAGTTTTGAAAGACGAAATAGTACTAGGCTTTAACAATAAGTTTTATAGGAATAAAGGTGGCGTTAAAGCTATTCTGATTTCAAACAGAAAATATTTAGATAACTTAACACTTTGGTCAGTATTGGCTTCTGGTCAATATAGGCTTGTTAAATAGAATTATTTACATAGAACAATAAAGTAAAGTTTTATCTTTTCGATAAAAGGAATTAAAAATGATTGAAGAACATTCATCAAGCTTATTAAAAATAAGTAAAGGCTATGAGTTATTAGGCAGCTCACTAGATAAAAATTTATTGGCAGAGTTACAGGCGCTAGCTAGTCATTTTAAAAATGACGCACTACATACACAAAATGAAAATAGATTGCTGCGTATTGGTATAATCGGCCAAATAAAGCGGGGGAAGTCTTCGTTTTTAAATAGTTTGTTATTTAATGGGCAAGACGTGCTCCCAAAGGCTGCAACACCTATGACGGCTGCGCTAACTAAAATTTGCTATGCACAGCAGCCAAAAGCACGAGTTGAGTTTTATAGCAAAAATGAATGGGATAAAGTTAAAAATTTAGCCGATACAGCATTCACTAAACATGCAAGACATGAAAACGCATTGCTTGAATATCAAGCCAATAAGGCAATATCGCAAAAGCAGGGCGTTTTTATTGCACCACCAATTAAACCTGTTTTATCTGATGAAGAAAAAGCCAGTATTGAACTATTGAATATGGTAAAAAATTCAGGGTTAAATGTTGCGCAATATTTAGATACAAGCATATCGCTTGATGAAGTAAATAATAATGATGAATTAGTTGATAAACTAAATAACTATGTGGGAGCCAGCGGCGAATTTACACCAATAGTAAAAAGCACTGAGCTGCATTTAAATATTGACTCTTTACGCGATATTGAGGTGGTTGATACACCGGGAATGAACGACCCAATAATCTCCCGTGGTAGGCGTACACAAGAGTTTATAGGCCAATGTGACGTGGTATTTGTACTCAGCAATAGCGGCCAATTTTTAGACCAATCAGATATGAGCTTGCTGGCGCAAAATATTCCCAATAAAGGTATTGAAGATATTGTACTGATAGGCTCACTGTTTGATGGGGCCTTATTGGATGAGTACCATAAGTACCCGTCTATTCAACAGGCGTTACCGGCCATTACTACAAAACTTAATAATCAGGCTAAGAGTAATGTAGATAAGGTATGTAATGAATTTTCAGCACATCAAAGTACTGAAGATGATAATAATCAAAGCCATTTAATGAGCACATTACAAAATGCTTTGCCGCCTATATTTATTTCATCTCGCTGTTATGATTTAGCCATAAAGCCTGAGCAATCATTAAATGAAGAAGAGTTGCACTCGCGTCAGCAGCTTAATGACATGTTTGCTGACTTTACGTTTAATGCCAGTATATTTGCAGCAGTGGCTAACTTCACAAAAGTAACAAGTAAGCTAGATACTGTTAAGGCAAAAAAAGAGCAAATATTGGCAGATCGTTTTAATAATCTTTTAATAGGCTCAAAACGTGAGGTTAAACAAAAATTAGTTCAAATTGCAGATGACGTAGCTTATAAACGTAAAAACTTACTTGAAGGCGATGTTGAAAGTTTAGCGAAAAAACAACAAGCAGTTGTTAAACGCATAGAGGCTGGCACAGTTAAAGTAAATAGTGTTTTTGAAAAATACAGTATTCAAGCTGAAAAAACATTAACGCGATTACTAACTGACATAAACCAAAATGCAATTCAGGTAAAACAAGTACAATCTCAATCAGGCTCGCGGGAAGAAAGCTATACAACATCAAGAGAGGTTAGTGATTCATCGTGGTACAACCCTTTTTCATATGGCTCAACTCGTACTGTAACATCTACAAATTACCGTACAGTTAATTACACCTATGCAAGCGTTCATGATGCTGTGAGTAAACTTGAGTCATTTGTGGTCGATACTAGCAAAGCGCTTTATGATGTAAGTGAAAACGCAATCCAATTGGGATTGTTTAAACAGGATATAAAAGCATCAATTAGAGATATGTTTGATTTTTCAGATGAGGATTTTGACCCAGAAATGGTTTTAATGCCGTTAAACAATGCCGTTGAACGTATAACTATACCTGCAGTTAGTTTAGATCTCGATGCGCATATTAATACTATTCGGCAACAATTTAGTGCTGAGCAAGTTGAAGGCGATGACATAGCTCAGTTACGTACTGAGCAGGCACGGGTCGTCACTTTATTATTGCAAGATATAAGTGTTGAGCTAAAACAATGTATTAATCAGATAGTAGAGAAGTTAGCTAAAGAGCAAAGCAATTTTATTCCCAGCTTAACGAAAGACCTAGTAGCAAGTGTAGAGCAGCTCAAGCAGGATTTAACTCATAAAGAAGAAGTACTAAAAGGCTATGATGACGTATTACAAAAAGTTAGCACTGACCTGGCAGGATTAGACTTTAACCAATAAATATTACTATAGTTAAGGCATTATCGTGTTTTAAAAAACATAGATAATGCCTATAAAGCAACCTTACCCATCAATAAGCAGGTAGTGGGTATAACTCCAAAGCTCAGTACCCATCATAATATCGATAATAAATATAAAATGAGCAGCGCTAAAGTTGTAGTTAAACTTAAAACGACCGTTATTTAGTTATTTTGTTTGCTAGGTTAGTTAATAAATCAACGGCTTTAAAGCTCGCCGCTTCCATTTGCGATATATGATCAATCATTTTATCCGAATGGCCATCTGCAAAGGCTTGCAATGCTTGTATGCCATGGTTGTGAATCTCGGCGTGCGGGGCTTCTAAGTTTTTAAATTCAATATGGGAGGCGTATTTAGCTGCACCATCACCTTTATAGTACCATTTACCTAAACGACACATTGTGTGATCGGCAAATTCATCTGTGGTTTTATCAGATAAACCAAGTAGTACCTTATAAACTTCCAGTTTCCAAACGATATGATCCATTTTTACCGTCTGAATAAATGCGTTTTCAGTTGAGTCGGTAATAACTGAATACATGTTTTGTGAGAACGTAACAATTTTATTAGCGGTATCTTCGATAGCCGCTGAACTTTCACTGATCTCATTACTTTGTTTCCCGACGTCGGTAATGTTGCCAACAACGTGGTCCATTTGTTGGTTTACTTGTTCAATTAAGCCTGAAATTTCATTCGATGCATCAGCTGAGCGTTGTGCTAATGTGCGAACTTCATCTGCAACTACGGCAAAGCCTCTACCTTGTTCTCCAGCTCTGGCGGCCTCAATAGCAGCATTAAGGGCTAGTAAGTTAGTTTGGTCAGAGATGCCTTTGATAATGTTTACAAAGTCATTAATCCCTGCTGTGACTGTTTGTAATTGCTTTACAGATTCAGAGGCTGTTTTAGTGTCTCTGGATATCACAGAAGTTGATTGCAAAGTGGCGGATAGCATTACAATAATGTTATCAAGCAATTGCTGTGATGATTGAAAGCCATCTCTGTGCATTACAAGTTCACTTGAATTTGCTGCTAGGCTCTCCCTGATTTGCTCTATTAAAATTGAAGACTGTAGCCACAAGCGGTTTAATTCGTCTTGTTGTTTGGCAGTTTTATCAGTTTGATTTATTTGCGCTACTAACTGACTTTTAGCATTCTTAACTTGTTCCAGTTCATCATGCAGTGCTTCATTTTGGTTACGAATATCTACAATTTCATTTTTTAGTTTTGCAATTTCTTTTTTATACTTGGAATTAAATATCACGTATTTGTCCAACTGTTTCTGTAAATGTGCCCAGAGTAAATCTCAGCGTTGTGCTAGCACACTTAATCTAATAGGTTATTAGGTTAGTTTAGCAAACTATGTCGTAATTTTTTTGAGCAAGCGCAATAAAACAGTGTGCCATTGCTATTTTTAGGTCAACAGAGCAGCCTTAATGCGAGGAAATAACATCGCTTTATTAGTAAACTATATGCTTAGTGAGCAACTACATTCAATTACATGATAATGAAGATAGTTGCGCGCAAGAACATTTGTTAGTTTAACTGAGACAGACGACTTTATTCCGCCCTGTTTCTTTAGCTTTATAAAGACCAAGATCGGCTTGTTTAACCATGTCTTTATATTCACCTTGTTGATTATATTCACAGACACCTAAAGAAACAGTGACCTGAAGTAGCTTATCTTGGTAAGTCAATTCAATGTTACTTACGGCTAAGCGTAACTTTTCTGCAAGATGCGATGCTTGCTCTTTATTGGTTTCAGGTAAAAACACCAGAAATTCTTCACCTCCCCAGCGAGCAACTTTATCCATACTTCTAATTGAATCTTGCAATGCGCTAGCCACTTTTTGCAATACAATGTCACCATAGTCATGTCCATAGGTGTCGTTGAGTACTTTAAAATGATCTATATCCAGCAAAATAATACTAAAAGTTTTTTTATTGCGATTAACCCGGCTCATTTCTAATTCAAAGATATCGTGCAATGCGCGGCGATTAAATAGTCCCGTGAGTTGATCGCGCAACGCAAGCTCTTTAACTTGCAGGTAGGCAGAGTGTTTTAGTCTATAGGCAATATAAATAAATAGGATAATTAAAAGACTGAAGGCAACGATCCCATAGAGTCGTAGAATTGCATTTTCATTGCTTGTTTGCGCTAGTTTAGCTTCGATTAATGACTTTTCTTTAGAGGCAATATCATAGGCTGCTTGTGATTGGTCAAATTTTTCTTTTGCAGCTAATGAGGTACTTTCATCATCTAATTCTTTGTATTCAATCATAAGTTCTAATGCGCGTTGGTAATTTCCTAATGATTGATAATTTTCGATCATTGGCGGATAGTTTTCTAAACGTTTGATGAGTTGACTCTCGCTTGAAAATATAGCGAGGGCTTGCTCAAAATAGTCGGCAGCAAGTTTATAATTACCTAAACTTTGATTGCTTTGTGCCAGATTACTTAAAACAGTAGGCTTATGTATTAAATCATTGTTTTTATTTACAATATCTAACGCTTTTAAATAATAATCAATGGCTTTTTGGTGCTCATTTAGCTCAGCATAAATAGTGCCTTTATTAATAATTATAGGAACTCGGTCAAATATATTATGGAAGTGGGCTACTTTTTCGGCTTGATTAATGGCAATTAATGCCTCTTGGTATTGGGCTTTATCAACGTACATTGCAGCTAAGTTTGCATACAGCTCAGTGAGCAGTATGTCATTTTCAGGGTATGCTGCTATTGCCTGTTGAGTGTATTCAATCGCTTTGTCGTAGTTTTTCATATAATAATTGGTAAACCCTAAACCAATTAATATCTTCGGTGAAGCATATCCTTGAATGTTTATTTGTAAATCGTGAGCATGTAAGATTTTATCGAGTCCATCTACCATTTTTCCTCGTCTAACAGAGTTAATTCCATACAAATAGTAAGTCATACTCGTAGCAAGCTGTGTGTCATCAGCAAAAGACACCGCTTTTGATAAATAAGAATCGGCTTCGGCAAACTTACCTAAGCGATATTTCATTAGTCCGAGGTTGTCATAAAGTGCGTATTTAGTTTCTATATCGACTTCGCTATCGAGTAATTTTGAGACATCGTCTTTGAGCAAGTCGAATTCATGCCAGTTCTTGTCTTCATTCATAAATGCAAGCCAAACAACCATTAATTCAGCTTGTTGTGTGGTTGATTGTGCCGAGGAATATGTTGTCCTTAATTGTTGATAAGCTTGTGCGGATTCACCATCGCTTTTGAGCTGTTTTATCTCTCTGAGTGTGGATTCTAGTGAGTCAATTTGCTCTGTGGCATAGCCACTATTAATAAACGTTAGCAGTAGTAATATTAAAATACCTTGTCGTACCATTATAAAGTCCAAAGAGTAAGGGGCGTGTTGAAGTCAACTAATGCCAAAGTTTTTGCAGTGGGAGCTGTGTTTATTTCACTGATCAGTGTGAATAAGCATAAATTAATTATAGCTAAAAGCGACATTATTGCCGTTATATTTTAATTTTTATAGGTATTAATTTTGTATCTTTGTCTTAAAGCGTTGCGCGTAAAAAATTTAAAGTTTGCGTGGATAAGTCGCAGAACAACACGTCTGCGACTCAATTATAGCGAAGTGTAATTAGTAACGTTTTTTAGGTGCTTTTAGTTGTGAATCAAATTCATCAGGAAATAAAATTGTGCCGTCGTCTTCTTCAGTTGGAAAAACGGCGATAAGTAAGTCATCTTGTTCAAGACCAGGTGTCCATCGGCTGAACCAGTCATTAGTAGGAATTGCTTTAGGTGTGCATCCTTCCCAGTCGCCCGTTGCCCATGCTTGTGCAAATTCTCGTGTAGGCCATACAGGCACACAATCGTCATCTTCGTTAGTAAGCATTACACAGCCGTCGTCGTCATTTAAAATCCATACTTGCTTGTACTGTTGTACGGTTTCAAACATAAAAGCGAGACGCTTTTTGGCTCCAAGGCCTAAAATTACGTCGTGTTCTTCGGTTGCATTTACGCGTGTCATGATGGGCTCACTTTTGTTGCGGTCAATTTATATTTATAGCGTACAAGTATATCGAGTTATGTGACATCGTGTTGAAAACTTCACAATTATTTTTGTTATTTAGATCTGTTTTATGGGTTAGTCAGTATATTTTGAGCAAACATTCAAAATTGATCTTGAATGTTGCCTAAATGGCCGCACTTAGTATGCATACACTTAATCAAGGATTTATAAAATGAACACAGATTTACTTACACCATATCGATTAAATGACACGATTGAACTTAAAAATCGTGTATTAATGGCACCGCTTACACGTTGTATGGCTGACGAAAATTTAGTGCCAACGCAAGATATGGTTGAGTATTATGCTCGCCGCGCAGACACAGGTCTCATTATTAGCGAAGCGACAATTATTCGCCCAGATGGGCAAGGTTACCCAACTACGCCTGGTTTGTTTACACGCGAGCAAATTCAAGGTTGGAAAAAAGTGACCGACGCTGTGCATGCAAATGGTGGTAAAATGTTTGCTCAACTTTGGCATGTTGGCCGTGTAGCGCACCCTCATTTTTTTGATGGTGAAGTACTTGCCCCTTCAGCAATTGGCGTAGAAGGTTCGGTACCCCGCATGCGCGAGCTTACTTACATCACGCCAAAAGCCGCGACAATTGACGATATTAAATCGTTAATTGCAGATTTTGCCAAAGCCGCCGAAAACGCAATTGAAGCCGGTTTTGATGGTGTAGAAATTCATGGCGCAAACGGCTACTTAATTGATCAATTTTTACATTATGAAGCCAATGTACGTGAAGACGAGTACGGCCAAACACCGCAAAACATGGCTCGCTTTGCACTTGAGGTTACCGATGCAGTTATTGCTGCTGTAGGTAACGAGCGTACAGCACTGCGTGTAACACCTGGTGCCTACTTTAATATGAGCGAAGATAACCGCGACAAAGCGGTATTTGACTACTTACTACCTGAACTTGAAAAACGAAACCTTGCTTACCTGCACGGTGGTATTTTTGATGACAGCACAACATTCGAATCGCTTGAAGGCAAAACAACTTCAGCGTTTTTACGTGCGGGATACAAAGGAACACTGGTAGGCGTAGGTAGCTACAGCTTTGAGTCAGCTAAAGAAGCAATTAATGAAGGTAAGTTTGATTTAATTGCGATTGGCCGCCCGCTAATTGCAAACCCTGATTACATTAGCAAAGTAACAAACGGCGAAGAGTTAGTCCCTTATAGCGACGAAATGCTTGCTGAGCTTAAATAACGTTTAGCAATTAAATAAAAAAAGACACTTAATAGCTTTATTAAGTGTCTTTTTTTTTACATATTTTCGCCATTATTTTCTCATATTTGTTTAATCTTTATGTCAATAAAACAAAGCGTTATTGTCATATTTAAAAATCATACTGTGCCCGTTTTCATAATAAACCATTAATAAAATCAAACGGGACAACAATGTACGCTTTAAAGAGTAAATCGATTTTGAGCATGGCCATTGCCATGGCGGTATCAACATCTGCTTATGCTAACGACGAAACCACTATTGAAGAAGTAACGGTTGTGGCAAAGCCAACCAGTTACGCTAATAATGTGATTGAACCTGCCATGTTAGAGCAGCAAAGCACGGTTTCAAGTGTGTTGTCAGTCATTGATAATTTGCCAGGCATTAGCATAAACGAAGGTGATGCATTTGGCGGTGACGATTGGTCTACCACCATTACAATGCGTGGTTTTAGTATTGACGGGAATCAGCAACAGTTAGGTATGACAGTTGATGGTATTCCTAATGGCGGCTCTAATTATGGCGGCGGTGCAAAAGCAAATCGCTACTTAGACTCTGAAAACCTTGCAACCGTTGAAGTAGGTCAAGGTACGTCTGATATTAAATCGGCTTCACTTGAAGCACTTGGCGGTACATTTAACTTTGTCAGTAAAGCACCAAGCCTTGAAAAAAGCACTACTTTTGCTTACACGTCGGGCAGTCACGATGCTACACGATATTACTTAAAACACGAAACGGGTACATTATTTGATAACACGCAAGCTTATGTGAGCTATTCACAAACCAATACTAGCCGCTGGATAGGTGATGGCAGTAATGGCGGTAAAGATAATCAACATGCTGAGGCTAAATTTGTATCTAACTTTAATGCGCTGACTGTAACAGGGCGTTTATCGTATGATGATGTAAGTGAGACCAACTATAACAGTGTGAGCTTGCAGCAATTTGCGCAAACACCAAATTGGGATCAACTAACTTGGAATTGGACTGGCGTGCCACACTTTGACCAAATGTTTGCAGAAGGTTGGGGTACATTGCGTGAAAATGCGTTAGGTTACGTAAAGTTTGAATATGCAATCTCACCTTCATCATTATTAACAATCAGCCCTTATTACCATAAAAACTCAGGGCGTGGTGATTGGATCCCACCTTATTTAACATCACCTGTCGATAAAGACGGTAATCCAACAATCGAAGGCGGCACAAATGCTGGCTCATATGGTTTTGCAGATAGCCAAGGTAAGCCATTAACGCCTAATGCAAATTGTACGGATACACTCAGTTGGCCATGGGATTCAGGCACAGGGTTGAATCCGGCGTGTTACCCAGATTCGGCAATACCGGTAATGTCATATCGCCATACACACTATGACAAGGACCGTTTAGGTTTGACCGCCGATTATAAATTAACCTTAGGGATGCACGATATTGAAGCAGGTATTTGGCTTGAGCAAACTGATCGTGACGAATCTCGTGATTGGCATAAAGTTATTGACGCTCGCGTGTATCATCACTTTGATAGCACCCCATACTGGACGCAATATAAAAATACTTTTGAAACAGATACCTTTAAGTGGTACGTACAAGATTCTATCAGCCTAGGCGATTTTACAGTTAATCTTGGCGCTAAACAGTATTTAGTTGAATTACAAAAATACGATCATTTTGCAGATCTACGCTCTGATAAAATAAACAGTGATTCAGATGTGTTATTTAGTGCCGGTGCTTTGTACCAGCTAACTAGCAGCACTGAGTTATTTGCCAGTTTCAGTGAAAATTTCTCAGCAATTAAAGATGGTGTGCTGGAGCGTGATAGTTCTACACTCACAGAAATTGAACCAGAAACAGCTGAAAATATCGACTTTGGTGTACGTTATAAAGCAGACCGCTTGAGCCTAACTGCGACCGCTTATTCTATTGCCTTTGATAACCGTATCACCTTTATCGCACCTGGCAGTGATACCGGCGGGATTGATTATACGATAGGTACAAATGGCTCTTACATCAATGTAGGTGGTATTGACTCGCAAGGTATTGAACTATCAGCAAGTTATATGCTTACAAATGAATGGAATATTTATACTTCATATACTAATAACAGCTCTGAATACGCATCGCACGATCCAAGTGCCTACGATGCCGATGGTGTTATCCTCAAAGATGAAGACGGAAAAGCGCTACCGCCAAGCTTTAAAAAAGGCGATGACGTAATCGATTCACCAAGCGATATGTTTGTGCTTTCGACCGATTATTACAGTGGCGACTTCCGCTTTGGTATATCCGCTAAATATACCGGTGAACGCTTAGGTGCATTTTTAGATGAGCAAACTCGTACACGTAATAAAGTTGATGGTTATACCGTGCTTGATATCAATGCCGGTTATGCTGCAGACGTCAATGCCGGCCCATTTAAATCAATCGATATTGCTTTTGCTGTCACTAACGTAACAGATAAACAGTATTTAGCGGGTGGGACAGGTAATGGCAGCACTTATTTTATTGGTGCACCACGAACTGCAGCACTTACATTTACTGCTAATTTTTAAGCCCTAATTATAAAAATAATAACCAAAACCCATCCTTGTTGATGGGTTTTTATTGATAGGAATACTATGAAAGCAATAGCTAAACTGGCCGTAATAGGCTGTACATTAATGGTAAGTCATATTGTCAAAGCCAGTGATAATGTTGTGCTTGTGACGCTTGATGGTGTGCGCTGGCAAGAGGTATTTAACGGCGCCGATCAAAAATTGTTAGCAAATCCCGATTTTGTTAAACAGCCAGAGCAATTGAAACAACAGTTTTGGCGCGATGACAAACACGCCCGACAAGCTCAGTTAATGCCATTTATTAGCAATACGATTGCTCAACACGGTGTGTTAATTGGCGATAGAGAGAATGGTTCAACAATGTCGGTGAGTAACCCGTGGTATTTTTCATACCCAGGCTACAGTGAGATCTTAACTGGCAGTGTTGATGAGGCAATTAACAGTAATGATAAAACGCCAAATCCAAATAAAACTATTTTAGAGCGATTAGAGCAACGCGCTGACTATAAAAATAAAACCGCCTTATTTGGCAGTTGGGATGTATTTCCGTTTATTGTTAATACCAAACGCAGCGACGTATATGTAAATGCGGGTTTTATGCCAATTGAGGCAGACTTATTTGCCGATGCGCCACTTTTAAATGCACTGCAAAAAGAAATCCCCAGTCCGTGGGCAAATGTTCGATTAGACAGCTTTACCTATCGTTTTGCTAAAGCCTACATGTTGGCTAAACAACCCAAGTTACTGGTAATTAGCTTAGGTGAAACAGATGATTTTGCCCACGATGGTCATTACGATGCTTACTTAAAATCAGCGAAACAAAGCGATGCATTTTTAAAAGACTTATGGCAAACCATTCAAAGTACCCCTGGTTATAAAAACAAAACAACGCTTATTATTACTACTGACCACGGCCGAGGGAGTCATGCAAGCGATTGGCAACACCATAGCTCTAAACAGGCCTTAGCCAATTCACCGCAAGGTAAAAGGGCATTTCCAGAGGGAATTGTTGGTTCGGAGCATATTTGGCTTGGCGCAATTGGCCCTGCCATTAAAGGAAATGGCCTAATAAAAATTAAAAATGTTAAGCAAGCGCAAATTGCCGCTACAGTGCTTTCGGCACTTGGTCAGCAACCACATATAATAAACCCCAATATGGCACCCGCTATTAAAGAGATTTTAAAATGAAAATGTTATTAAACCCTATTTTATATTCAACGCTTGCGTTGGTTGTTAGTGCAAGCGCGATGGCTGCACCATCAAAAATATTGTTTGGCTCGTGCGGGCATCAAGACAAAGACATCCCAATATTCGACACCATAAATAAAGAGCAGGGCGATCTATTTATATTTTTAGGCGACAATATTTACGGCGACACCAATGACATGTCAGTGCTTGCTGATAAATATCAAAAACTAGGTGCAAAACCCGGCTTTAAAACTCTAAAAGAAAACACACCTATTATTGCAATGTGGGACGATCACGACTTTGGTCAAAACGATGCCGGAAAAGAATACCCTCATAAAGAAGAATCGCGACAAATTATGCTCGACTTTTGGGGCGAGCCCAAAAACACAGAGCGTAGAACACGCTCAGACGGTATTTATACCTCGTATATGTATGGTGAAGGCGAGCAAACGGTGCAAGTGATTATGCCCGATTTACGTTGGAACCGTGACACACTTAATCATGTAAGCGAGCTTGAATATTACACCAAGCGTAAATTAAACAACCAAGGGCCTTATAGCCCAACAGAAGTTAAAGGCGCATCAATGCTAGGTGAAGCGCAATGGCAGTGGCTCGAGCGCGAGCTTAAAAAACCTGCTGCTATTAAGCTTATTGCATCAAGCTTGCAGTTATTGCCTGATTTTACAGGCTGGGAGTCATGGGCAAACTTTCCAGAGGATCGAAATCGTTTATTTACGTTAATTAAAAAACATAAAGTAAATGGCGTGGTGATCATTAGTGGCGATACACATTGGGGGGAAATATCTAAATACGATCAAAACCTAGATTATCCGCTTATTGAAATGACCAGCTCAGGTTTGACTGAAAAATGGAAAGACGTCAGCCCAAATAAGCATCGCGTGGGCGATTACACGCACAATGTAAACTATGGTGATTTAAGCATTGATTGGAAACAACCCGACCCAGCTATTTCATTAAAACTCAAAGGGATTGACGGCAAGGTCATTATGCAAAGTAACTTTGGCCTTTCAAGTATTAGCCCTTATAAATAAGAGCGCGATATAAATAATAAACGCACAGTGATTAAAAAGTGATAAAAGTAAGTTCTGTGCGTTTATTTTTTGTTTAACTACCTTCTAACTTGCTGTTTTATTAACGTCATTTCCCCCTTATAGCTACCCCTATAATTGAAAATATCTTACACTGGTTTTACTTCAAGTAAGGACAGTGTCGTATGCTCAATATTATTCAATCAAACCGTATGGAAGCCCTGCAAGCTCAGTTTCATCAACTGTTAAAGGTAAGCCCATTGCAAAGCCCGTTCGATAAAGAAGTGGTGCTGGTGCAATCTCCGGGTATGTCGCAGTGGCTAAAAATTGGCTTGAGTGAGCATTTAGGTGTGGCTGCACAGGTTGATTTTCCGTTGCCATCGAGTTTTATTTGGCAACTATATCAGCAGCTATTACCTAATGTGCCTAAAGAGTCGGCCTTTAACAAACCTAACCTTGCATGGAAATTATTTTCAATTTTACCAACTTGTATTGACGAACCGCTTTATTTACCCCTAAAAACCTACTTAGAGGGCGATATTGATGGCCAAAAAACCTTTGCTCTATGTGAAAAAATAGCCGATGTGTACGATCAATACCTAATGTATCGACCGCATTGGATAGCAACTTGGGATAGCGGCAATGATGAACTTGATGACGTAGATGTCACCATTGCACCATGGCAGCCTGATTTATGGCGCCGAATTGTAAAATTAAGCAAAGAGCTGGGCCAAAGCCAATTTCACCGCGCAAATATGCAGGGGCAATTACTTGCTGCGTTGGAAAATATGGACAACAGCTTATTACCCAAACGCATTAGTTTATTTGGTATATCAGCCATTGCTAATTCTCAGCTTGATGTGTTTGAAGCATTGAGCAAAAAAACAGAGGTGTTTTTATTCTTTTTTAACCCGAGTGAGCATTACTGGGGTGACATAATCGACGAAAAAACAGCGGCTAAAATAAACGCTAAATACGCCAAAATGCCGCTGGTGGAAGCGCAGCAAAAAAAACAATCTAACCCAGATGAAGACTATTACTTTATAGGTAACCCACTTTTATCGTCCTGGGGGAAGTTAGGTCGCGATTATTTTGAACAGCTAGTGCAACTTGATGCCCGTTGGATTGATGGCTTTATAGATGCGTTTGACGCTACATTACTTGGGCAAGTACAAAGCGAAATTTATCAGCTTGCGTTTAAAGGGGAGTCGCTTACCGATAACAAAGAATGGTTTATAAACGATGAAGGTAAATTACCAGTAAGTGCAAACGATACCAGTATTACCCTTAGTGACTGCCATACACCGCTTAGAGAAGTTGAGCGATTACACGACTACTTACTTAATTTGTTTAACCAAAACCCTGCGCTTACCCCAAAAGACATTATTGTAATGATGCCCGATGTAGGCACATACAGCCCCTATATAGAAGCTGTATTTGGTGGTGCGCAAGGCAGCCGCTATATTCCCTACGCGTTAGCTGATTTAGCTATAGAGCAAGAAAAACCAGTACTAAGCTCGTTTGCCAGCTTAGCTAACTTACCGTTCTCGCGGTTTGGCGTATCAGATATTTTAGATTTACTACAAGTAACCCAAATAGCTGAAAAGTTTGGCCTTGAAGCGCACGAATACGAACAAATACAATACTGGCTTGAACGCGTAGGCGTTAAATGGGGCATCAACGCAGAACATAAACACAGTTTTGATTTACCTGCCATTGAACTAAATACATGGCAGCATGGTTTAAATCGTTTATTACTGGGTATTGCCATGCGCGACGAGCAATGCCCATTTAATGGTATTTACAGCGCCGACGAAGTAGAAGGAATGGCGCTTGATACGCTTAATAAACTGGTAGACTTTATCGATGTTCTTCAAAACTTTAAAGCCAAGCTTACCCCTGACGACACCCTCACTAATAAGGCGCAAATTTTAAGCGAGCTACTTGGCGCTGTTTACGAGAGTGAAAGCGACGACAGTTGGGATTTATTAGTGCTGCAAAAAGTGCTTGAAGATATTCAAAAGCACCACGATAACGGCGACTACAATCAAGCGGTGTCGCAGCGCATAGTTAGCTATTTAATAAAACAGGGTATACAAGAAAAAGGCGTCGGTCAGCGATTTTTAGTAGGGCAAGTAAATTTTTGTACGCTTATGCCCATGCGCGCCGTGCCATTTAAAGTAGTGTGCATGCTAGGTTTAAACGACGCTGACTACCCACGTAATGTGCAGCCTATTGGGTTTGATTTAGTACCACACTCTAAAAAACAAAAAGGTGACCGATCACGAAAATTAGATGACCGTTACCTATTTTTAGAAGCGCTACTTAGTGCTCGTGAAAATCTTTATATGAGCTATATTGGCCGCTCCTGCTTTGATAACCAACCTCGTATGCCATCAACCCTGGTGAGCGAGTTATTAGAATACATAGGGCGTAGTTTTACGCTGGGTGACGACTCATCTAAAGCATTACCTGCATGTTTGATTAGCCAGCAACACTTGCAACCGTTTAATAGCCACTACTACCAAGATAATAAAAATAGTACCGTGCTTAATAATCATAGTTATAACCCAATTTGGTTGCCAAATGAGCCCATATTTCCAGAACCAGTCACCGCACTTGATGTAAAACCACCTGAACAGTTAGAGCTTGATGTATTTATACGCAGTGTTTGCAGCGCACAAGAGAGTTTTTACAATCAAACCTTGGGTTTACGTTTGCCGCAATTTAACGAAGTAGCAAAAGATGAAGAGCCATTTAGTATTGATGCGCTGCGCCGTTACTTTTATTTAGACGAAATATTAGAAGCCACAATTAACGATACGCCAATAAGTACTGAGCAAATTTTGCAACGCGGCGAGTTACCGCAAGCGAATGTGGGAAGTTTAGTTTTACAAAGCATGCAACACCGTGTTGACGCGCTTGCAGGGCAGGTGAAAGAGCAAATAAAAGCGGGTAAAAGTGAGCCTATAGAGGTGTCGTTTAATATTCAAGGAACACAAATTCAGGGCTGGCTTAACCATATTTTTATGCAAAAGCAGGTGTTTTACCGCAGCGCCAGTATTAAAGCCAAAGACATGATTAGGGGCTTTATTTATCACCTTGTGGCACAAAGTTTGGGGCATAACCTCGAAACGTTATTACTTGGGCTTGATAAACAAATTAGCTTTGCGCCTATGGGCAAAGCCGACGCTGATTTAATTTTGGCAGATTGGTTTGAATTATATAAAGCACTGCGTAAAGAGCCTGTGGCGTTTTATCCGGTAAGTGGATACGAATACATAAAAACGGGTGGCGATATGGCAAAAGCGATGAATAAATTTAGTCCGCAATACATAGGCCGAGGTGAAGGTGAAAACCCCTACATTAGATTAACGGTGCAATCACTTAACGACTGTCAAGACGAGTTTATTAGCTGGAGCGAAAAGCTACTCGCGCCGTTATATGAGAATGCTAAGGAGAGCGACCATGCAAGCGCTTAATCCACTTACTATGCCACTCAAAGGGCAAAGTTTAATAGAAGCCAGTGCCGGTACGGGTAAAACGTATACTATTACCGGGTTATATTTACGCTATTTACTTGGCATGCAAATACCGGGTGAGCTTAATTCTCCTTTAAGTGTAGAACAGATTTTGGTAGTAACGTTTACCGACGCTGCTACTCAAGAAATCAAAGACCGTGTGCGTAACCGTATTATTGCAGCCAGAGATGCGTTACTTGGGCAAACCCCAAACGATGAGTTAATTGAAGGCGTAATTGCCGCAGTAGATGACAAACATAGAGCCTTTGATTTACTGGACGCTGCCGCAAAATCGATGGACGAAGCCGCTATATTTACGATTCATGGCTTTTGTCAGCGAATGTTAAAGCAACATGCGTTTGAATCGGGTGTGGCATTTAATTTAGAGTTTATTTTAGACGAGCGCGACATACTGCTCGAAACAATCAAAGACTTCTGGCGTTCGTTTGTTTATCCACTGAGTGAAGAGAGAACCGATGCTATTTTAGATGTATTTTCAGCACCCGAGTCTTTATTTTCTCAAGTAGCCAGTATTTTAAATAAAGCCAATGCGCACATAACACCGCAAATAAACTTAGATGATGTATGGCAAGCTCGTGATGAATACTTAGCTCTAATCCCACAGTTTAAAAAAGATTGCCAAGAACATGCATTTACTGATGCTATTAAAGGCTCAGGCCTAAGTGGTGCTAAAACACCCGCTCGCAAAGCAAGCCTTGCAGCGCTTGATGCATTTTGTGCAAGCGGTGACGTGTTTTTTGAGTTTGGTACCAATAAGTATTCGTTTGAAATATGGAGTACCGAGAACTTAAGTGACACCACTAACTATAAAAAAAATCAGCCTTTGTTTACGCATCCGTTATTAAGTCAGTTTGATACCTTATCAGCGCTTAACAACACCATGAACCAAGGTTTAAAAATAGCGTTGGTACAAGAAGCTGCACGCTGGGTAAAATCAGCCATTGTTAAGCGTAAGCAAGAGCAAAGTGTGATCACCCCCGACGACTTACTCACTAATTTATACACTGCACTTAATAATGAGCAAGGTGATGTGCTTGCGCAAAAAATTGCGCACTTATTTCCGGTTGCTATGATAGATGAGTTTCAAGACACCGATCCGATTCAGTATGGTATTTTTAGTCAAATTTATGGCCAAGCCAATACTACACTTGCCATGATAGGCGATCCTAAACAAGCTATTTACGGTTTTAGAGGCGCAGATATATTTACGTATATAGGCGCAAAAAAGGCGGTAGACGAGCCTCAACAATTTACACTGGGCACTAATTTTCGCTCAAGCCGCGATATAGTAAACAGCGTAAATAGTTTATTTAGCAAACACGACAACAGTTTTATTTATAACGATGTTATTCCGTTTAACAAAGTGAGCGCTAAGGGTAAAAAAGCAGATGAATCGTTTTTAATTGATGGTAAACCGGCTAACGCCTTTGAATTTAACGTGTTTGTAGATGAAGCCGCCGATGAAAAAAATAAACCCACCAGCAAAGGGTTAGGGCAAGCACACCTAGCCACTTACTTTGCGAATAAAATAGTCACTTTGTTAGAACGCGCTAAACAGGGCACGGCGTGCATTGGCAAAACGCCAATAAGTGCGGCAGACATATGTATTTTGGTACGTGATCGCGTTGAAGCGCAAATAATGAAAAAGGCTTTGAGCGAGGCTAAAATTGCCAGTGTATATCTTTCCCGCGATAGCGTGTTTAGCCAAGAGTTAAGCCATCATTTACTTAATTTTTTAACTGCACTACATGGTCAATATGACGAGTCATTACTTCGTGGTGTGCTCGCAGGACCGTTATTTTGTTTAAGCTATAACGATGTATACGCACTTGCGGATAACGAAAACGCTTGGCAAGAGCACTTAAACTTTTTTGCTCAGCTTAGCCATATTTGGCATAAGCAAGGGGCAATGGCCATGCTTGAGCGATTACTAAGCCATAATCAGTTAAGTGCTAAATGGCAAGGTTTAGGCTACAACGTGGAGCGGTGGCTTACCGACTTTAGACACCTTGGTGAAATATTACAGCAAAAACAAATTGAGCTTGAAGGCACATTACGCTTACTACGCTGGTTTGCGCAAAAGGTGAGTCAACAAGATGGCGAAACTGTACAGGTGCGTTTAGAAAGTGATGCCAACTTAGTTAAGATTGTGACAATGCATGCTTCAAAAGGGCTCGAATATCCATTGGTATTTATGCCGTTTGCCAGTGGTTATCGTGAAACTAAAGAAGCGCTTTATCATAAAAATGGTAAACTTATTTATGATTTAAGTAAGGATGAAGACGCACTCCAGCAGGCTGAAAAAGAGCGTTTAGCCGAAGATTTACGTTTATTGTATGTAGCGCTTACGCGCGCAGTGCATTTTTGTGCGCTGGGTGTTTATAACATAGGGCAAGGGCAAAGTAGTCGGTTAGCGATTCAAAGTAGTGCGCTTGGGCATGTGCTGTTCTCAGAGCTCGAAATTTCAAGCAGCCAAATATGGCGAACACATTTAAGTGAGTTTTGCGACAAGCACACATTTATGTGTTATCTGCAATTTACCTCTGAAGAATTACGCCAACAGGGAACCTTACAGTTTGTTAATACCGAGGCTGCTCAGCAAATTCTGAGTGTAAACAATAGTAAGGCGCACATAGAACGAGATTGGCGTGCAACCAGCTTTAGTGCATTGAGTTTTAAAAAGCACAGCGATGAATTAGCCCCAGGGCGAAGCGATGAAGATCACGAGAAAGACGAGTTTGCCGTTCAACAAGACGAACTCCCTTCACCTTTTAGTTTTCCTAAAGGGGCAAAGCCAGGAAGCTGTTTACACGAAATTTTTGAACAAATTGATTTTACAAGTCCCGTTGTTCACCCCACAAACAGCGAGCAAAATTTGTCACAGGTAATTAAACGGGCCTTTGAAAAATATCACATTAGCGACACATGGCAGCCAATTGCGCAGCAGTGGGTGCTCGATGTGCTAAATTGCCCATTGAATGCTCAAACTGATTTAAGTTTAAGTAAGCTAGCGCCCAGTGACTGCTTAGTCGAAATGGAGTTTAATTTACCGCTGACGAGTTTAAGTGCCCCCAAGCTTAACGAAGTGCTAATTAAACACTTTGGCTTTGTACAAAGTAAGCTGGATTTTTCTCATGTTAAAGGGCTTTTAAAAGGCTTTGTGGATTTAATATTTTGCTACCAAGGGAAATATTATATTTTAGATTATAAATCTAATTACTTAGGTAATACGCCTAAAGATTATGATCCCGAGCAGCTAGAGCAAGCCATGAGCAGCCATCAATACCATTTACAGTATTTAATATATACCGTAGCGCTGCATAGGCTATTAAAGCAACGCATTAGTGACTACTCAATTGAGCGTCACTTAGGGGGCGTGTATTACACCTTTTTACGTGGCATGCCAGCAGGGCAAGGTGTTTTCTTTAATCAATTGACACTAGAGCAAGTAACTATCTTAGATGGCTTATTTAGCCAAGGAGTCATGCTATGAGTGAGTTAAATCAACAGCCGGGTTTATTTGACGCGCTAGAAGACGACGTTGAACAAACGCCTTTAGCGTATGAGCAACAGGCAGAATCTAATAGCGTGGTTACTGAAGTGCCGTTACTGGATTATTTACTGGGTGAAAATAGAATACGCGTCGTTGATGTAAAACTTGCGCAGTTACTCTCAAATACGGATGAAAGAACACATAATGAGCTGTTTTATATTGTATTATTGTTATCTATAGCCCAACAAAACCAGCACAGTTGCTTAACATTAAACACCATAGATTGGGCCAATCCGTTTAATTTACGCCAAGGTGACTTTAATAAAGTTGAAGGAAATATTCCCACTACGTATAGCCCATTTTTGCAAGGATTTAACCAACAAACCGCGTTAACCTACTTACAAAATCATCAAAGCGTTGGGGATGCCAAACCACTTCAGTTATTTGACCAACGCCTTTATTTTTCGCGTATGGCAGCTTACGAACACATACTTGCAGAGCGGCTATTAGCGATGAGTGAGCGAGCGCTTAATATTGATAGTCAAACTCTTACTACTTTATTACAACATTATTTCCCAGAGCCACCCGTGGCCGACGTTGACTGGCAAAAAGTGGCGTGCGCCATTGCAGCAACTAAAGGGTTTAGTGTAATAACCGGTGGGCCAGGAACAGGTAAAACAACCACAGTAACTAAGTTGCTGGCTATATTGCAATCGCTTTACAAAGCAGCGCCATTAAGCATAAAGCTGGTGGCACCGACGGGTAAAGCTGCGGCAAGGCTAAGTGAGTCTATTTTAGGGGCTAAAAATCAGCTAAGTAGTATACCCGACGATATAAAAGCGCTGATCCCTGATACTGCGCAAACTATTCATCGCTTATTGGGGGTAAAACCTTTTACTAATAAATTTAGACACAGTCAAAGCAACCCTCTGCACTTAGATGTGTTAATTATTGATGAAGCAAGCATGGTGGATTTATCGCTAATGGCGAAATTAATTGAAGCTTTGCCTGCTCATGCTCGATTAATACTGCTTGGTGATAAAGACCAACTTGCTTCGGTTGATACAGGCAGCGTTATGAGCGATTTGTGCCAAGGGCTAGCACTTGGGCGCACACCTAACTACTCAAAGCAGCGGTGTGATGAATTAAATGCGCTTTGTTTTAATGATCAGCCTACATTAATATCGCAGGGAAATAGCCTATTTAAACTAGCCGATTGCATTGCCTTTTTACAACGCAGTTACCGCTTTGACGCTAAAAGTGGCATAGGGCAACTGGCATTGGCAGTTAATACAAATAATAGTGGCTTATTAAATTATGTAGAGCAGGAAAGTGTTGAAGGGCGTTTTAGTGATGTTATTTTGGATTACGACTTTATAGGTAAACCAATAGAAAACCTAGTAAAGCGAGCAGCCAAACATTATGCACATTATTTAAATTTAATTGCCCAAGGTGAGAGTGTAGCCAAAGTGCATGCTGCGTTTGCAGGTTATCAATTACTGGCCGCAGTAAAAGAGGGCGACTACGGCGTTAATAGTTTGAATCAACGCATCGAACGCACCCTGCAGCAACAAGGGTTAATAAACGTAACCCCAAACCAGCGCCACTATAGTGGTATGCCCATAATGGTGAGCCAAAACGATTACCAATTAAAGCTCTTTAATGGCGATATTGGTATTTTAATGAATGATGAAGCTGGGCAGCTTAAGGCTATATTTATTGACGAGCAGGGCAGCACACGTGCATTTTCACCGGCCCGTTTACCCGCCCATGACAAGGTGTTTGCAATGACAATACATAAGTCTCAAGGGTCAGAATTTAGCTATACCGCAATGGTTTTACCGCCATTACAGCAGGCAAGTGTTGGGGTTAATCGCCAGCTTGTTTATACCGGAATTACCCGTGCTAAACATACTTTTGAGTTAGTTGCCGATAAAAAGGTACTGCAGTTAGCAATGAACAAAACTGTATCGCGCTCATCTGGTTTATATGAGCGGTTACAAGTGAAATAACCTTATGAAAACCTCATTTACAATAAATCGCATTACTACAAATTTTGGCATATTTAGAGTAAAAGGGCTGTGGTGCACTCAATACGAAAACATCGATAGCGTAGAAATAACCTCGCTACAAATAATGGGAACAGACGGTTGGGTACGTATAAGTCACCAATATGAAAAAAACGCCCAGTGCATAGAAACGTTATTACCTGCACTATTACTGCATTTAAAAGCGTAAATGGGGCTTAAACAGTGATTTTAGTGAAATAGCCCATCGTAAAGTTTGACTTATATGGAGGCTATATTAAAGTAATAAATGGTCCCAAATGTGTGTTAAGTGTTTACTTTACCATGTAAAAGTCTTGGTTTTGGTTGAACTTTAAGCAAATTATTTAACGCTAGGGCAAATTTCATTTATCACGTAGATAAATTAGCCTCTGCATTTATAAATTTCATACCTCGAGTATTAGTAAGGATATTAATGTTTTTTTCTAATAGTAAACAAAACGAAATAGCATCTTTAAAAGCAGAGCTTTACCCACTACAACAAGTATGGGAAGGCCTTAATCGTGAAATGCTAGTAATTAATATTCTTTATGACGGACGAATTTCCCACGCAAACGAGCAGCTCCTTAATATGCTGGGCTATCGAGAAAATCATATTATTAATACTCCGCTTTTAGATATTATTTCTGAACATTCCCAGCACTCAGACGAGTACAAAAGCTTACAAAAAGCGATTAAAAAAGAGGGCCATTGGGGGGGGCGCGTTACAATTTATTCGCCAAGACGGTCAAGTAGAGTGGTTACGTTTAATTGTTCACCCTGTAAAAGGAGAACAAGATCAGCTTTTATATTTTTCTATTTTTTGTACTGTATTAACCAAAACAATTTCAGCATCGCGTGAGCAAAGTGACACAATCAAAGCGATTTACCGATCAATGGCGGTTATTGAATTTGATTTAGAAGGACATGCATTAAAGGCTAATCAGCAATTTTTAGATGCAATGGGCTACAAAGAACAAGAAATATTAGGCCAACATCACCGTATTTTTTGTGAGCGCGAAGAGTCAGAATCACAAGAGTATCAGGCCTTTTGGTCAAAACTCAGGCAAGGACAGTTTATAGCGTCTCGATTTAAACGTGTTGATAAGCATGGCAACATTGTCTGGTTAGAGGCCTCTTACAATCCTATTTCTAATGATGCCGGAAAGCTCTATAAAGTAATGAAGTTTGCGACTGTCATTACGGAGCAAGTAAACCGAGAAATTGCGATTTCTCAAGCCGCCGAGATTGCCTACAGCACCTCAACACAAACAGATAAAAAAGCAGAACAAGGCGCTGAAGTAATTAAAGACACAGTGGCTGTTATGACAGAGCTTGCTATAAATATGGAGCAAGCGGCCAGCGAAATCTCTGCATTGGATCAACAATCTCAACAAATAGCGAGCATTGTGCAAAGCATTAGCAGTATTGCTGAGCAAACTAATTTACTTGCACTCAATGCAGCTATTGAGGCCGCCCGTGCTGGTGAGCAAGGTCGGGGGGTTGCCGTTGTAGCAGACGAGGTTCGTTTACTCGCATCACGTACATCTAAAGCAACAGAGGAAATAGTTGAAGTTGTACAGCGTAACCAATCGCAAACCCAAAACACGGTTGATGTAATCGAAAAAGGGAAAGAAAAAGCAGAGCAAGGCTTAGCTTTATCTAAAGAGTCGGGCAATGTTATGAGTGAAATACAAAATGGTGCTCAAGAAGTTGTAAATGCTATAGGGCAATTTACAAGCGAGCTTAAAGGTCAATAAAGGCAGTTAAAAATTTTTGCCAAGGCTAAACCACGTTTAGGCTTGGCAAAATAGATTGCACTCCTCAGCTATACTTTTACAAACCCACCATATAATTCCAAAAAAGACAATTTTTAAATTATTGATTAAAAGCAAATTTTGTTTTGATCTTATATAAATGATAATAAATTGTTGCAATTTTGTTCTTTGTTCCTAATACTGGTCATTGTCTGGACTGATCAGTCATACTAATTTGCTTAACTAAGTACATTACCTAAGGCAGGTAAAATAGAGTTATAACTCGCTGATAGTAGAGTCAGGTTATTTTCTCTAATGCTTAATATTGCAGATAAGTAAAAAAAGACACTAATAATGAATACCTTAACAAATAATATTTAACACACACATTAAGGAATTTTATGAACAACACACACACACACAAGTGGATAAAACCTCAGCATATAGTGGGCGCATGCCTTGCTATGCTAATGAGTTTTTCAGCTGCAAGTAAAGATCACAAAATAATATTAATTCATGGTTTGCAGGTATCTCAAATAACCAATAAATCAGGTAGCGACGTTGTAAATGATGGCGAAACATATTGGCAGTCGTATTGGAATAACAGAGCAGATGAACGAATTGATTGGCCTGCCTACGAGCGTGTTGAAGGTAAAATAGCAACAGATTGGGTTTGGCCTAAATTAAAGCAGTTATCTCGCTCAAACTTATGTGCTGATGGCTGTGTATTAGTGACACACTCTACTGGGGATTTAATTGCTCGCCATATTATTGATAACCAAGCAAACTGGTTAGAAAACGCAGGGCTTTCGCCACTCAATATTGTTGCTACATTTGATTTAGCCGGTGCTGGTGGCGGTAGTGAACTTGCTGATGTTGCTGTAAGTGCACTTACAGGTGCATCGTGGAATTTTGCTATAGATGCTGCACTTAGATGGTGGCTAGGAAGCGATGTTACCGAAGCGGTTGGCGTGTTACACGATTTAAAAGTAAATAATGCGCGTAAAATATCTCCATTTCCAGATGCGCGTACACCTCGTTTACGTTTTGTTGCCGACGGTAATGAATACTTAGGGATCACTGGCGCATTTTTAAAAGGTAATGATGATTCGGTTGTTGCGTCGCACTCATCATGTGGTGCAAGCTCAGCACGGTCATTTGGTAGCTGTAGCAGCAGTATTGATACTGATGGTCGATTAAAATCACAAAGTGATGCGGTAAATAGTTTTATGCCTAACCATTACCCTATGATGATGAGTGACAGCTACAGCCATAATGAAATTCATAATGCTCAGCGTAAAGGTAATGTAACCATTGCTATGAATAACATTAATGTCGACGGACAAAATGTTGGCTTTAATACATTTGATCAAACAACAGGGTCGTGGTTTTGGAAAAAGAACTACCGTTATATTAAAAATTCAAACACAACGAGTGCTTCTGCATTAATTTATAATGTGATCCCATAAACGTTAAAAGTGCAGCTTAATTAAGCTGCACTTTTTATAAGGATTGAGCTATTAATGATAAAAAAAATTCTAGTAGTCGTTTCGGTAATGGCTTTACTGGCTTTATTAGTTTGGCCCTCTCAAGAAGAGGCTAAAGTTGAAGTCGCTGTTGTTAAGATAAAACAGCCTTTGCCCGCTGAGAGTAAATTAAACATACAAGCAACCACTGCAAACTTACCCGCTAAATCACCACCAAAACAAAAAGTAACAACAGATTATAATAGCAACTTAGCAAAAGCAGCAGAGCAGGTTGCCACTCAATACGAGCGTGCGCTTAAATATCCGCCATATTCACAACCATTGTCTGAGTTTGATGAAGACCGTTTAAAACCTAATCAATTTTACCCTGTTGAAAGTCCAATAGACGACAAAGGAAATGCGGTTACAGTCAGTCTTAGTAAATATAGGTTTGTGTATCCAGAAGAAATAACATTAAAAGTCAGCGCAGGTGGCCTTAAAAATGTGAATGTAGAGCTTGCCAATACAGATACAAAAGAGACTGTAACAACCTATAAAAGTAATGCACAAGATGGCGAAGCCAATGTTATTTTTAAAGCTGAGGAAGACTATCCGCGAAATTTACAAATATTTGTTGAAGCAAATGTTGATGGAAAACAAATCCCTGTAGTGGCGCAAATTCAATATATGCCACCGAGTGCGACACTTATTGGTTTTGAGTCGGCATACCCACAAAGCGAAAACATGCTTATACCCGCCAATTTAAAAGTAGTAAAAAAGGGCTTGTACCGTATTCGGGCGAACCTTTTTACTGGCGACACACCACTTGCGCACTTGGTGAGTAAACAACGTTTAAGTGAAGGAAGCCAAACTATTGATTTAAAAGCGCACTGGTCAATTTTGCCGCAAGGCATGGCTGATATGCGTTTGAGTGGATTTGTAATTGAAAGGATGTCGCCAAGTCCTGGCGAGCGAAACAGTTTTGGTAATAGTGAAATTAGCCACTTTGATATAAATGACTTTCCTTTTGACAGTTTACAACAGCTGCCATACCAACCTAATGAGCAAGAAAAATTAAGCTTGGAATTTTTGAAAGGGTTAGCCGACGGTTAAACTAGTTTTGGGTTTGCTTTAATGCAAACCCAAAAATACAACGTAGTTAGCTTAAGTTAATTGTAACAACGCCAGCGTTTTCTTCGTCTGTATCGCTGTTGACAGGCACTTTAGGAATATCTGGCTTGTCGAGTGCAATATCGCCGCCATCAATCACTTCACCCGTTTTTAGGTTTTCAAAATCAAATAATTCAGCATCGGCTAAATGAGATGGCACAACATTTTGCATGGCTGTAAAAATACTCTCAATGCGACCCGGATGATCTTTATTCCATTGCGCTAACATGTTTTTTGTATGTTTACGCTGCAAGTTTTCTTGAGAACCACACAAGTTACACGGAATGATAGGATAGCCTTGAGTAAACGCGTATTTGCTAATGTCTGCTTCTTTACAGTAGGCAAGCGGGCGGATAACCATATGCTCGCCGTTGTCGCTCATTAATTTAGCAGGCATACTTTTTAGTTTTCCACCATAAAACATGTTTAAAAACAGTGTTTCAATCATGTCGTCACGGTGATGACCAAGAGCAATTTTAGTTGCACCAAGCTCTTTAGCTGTGCGGTATAAAATACCACGGCGTAAGCGAGAACACAGCGAGCAGGTGGTTTTACCTTCAGGAATTATGTCGGTTACAATACTGTAGGTATCTTCTTCTACAATTTTGTACTCTACATCGAGTTTATCTAGGTACTCTGGCAATACATGTTCAGGGAAGCCGGGCTGCTTTTGGTCTAAATTAACAACTACAAGATCAAATTTAATGGGGGCAACACGTTTAAGGTGCTGCAGCATTTCAAGCATTGTATAGCTATCTTTACCACCAGAGAGGCAAACCATTATACGGTCACCTTCTTCAATCATGTTAAAGTCCATAACCGCTTGGCCAGTTAAACGGCGTAAACGCTTTTGTAACTTATTAAAGTTATATTGAGCTTTGGCTTGAGCTGAGTTAGACACTACGCCCCCTTAGTAAACAATGCAGCAAATTACTTGCTAGAAATAAAGGGGCGTATTATATGTTATTAGCATATCGGGAGCTACAGCAAAATTTATTAATCTTTTGCCAGTGGGCTAACGTAGCCGTCTGGTTTTAGTGCTAATACATCGCAGTCTAGGCTATCTATTACATGCTCTGCAGTATTGCCAACTAGCGCAGCACTTAACCCTGTACGTCCAACAGTTCCAATAACCACTAATTCACTATTCAAACGATTTGCAATATCAGGAATTACATCTTCTGGTAAGCCTTCTTCAATAAAGCATTGCTCAGTAGTTAATGTAAATTCAGTAGCCAGTGCATTAGTTGATTCTATATGGTGTTTTTTAACTGATTCGTTGTAAAGACTTGGATTAAACTCTGGTATTTCAATAGCTATATTAATAGGGGTGGCAGGATATGCATTGACTAAATTAAGCTTTGCGTTAGCAAGTTCGCATAAAAATTGCGCGTCTTTGATTATACGTTTGTTTAATGCAATATGCTGATCATTCTCACTCACTGCGTTAACAGCAGCTAAAATATTGCCATTTTCAGGCCATGCCATTTCTTTTACAAATAATACTGGAGTAGGGCATTTACGCACCAAATGCCAATCTGTAGGGGTAAATATCACCGATTTTAGTGCACCATGTTGATGAGTACTTTTAATGACTAAATCGTAATTTTGATCGATAACTGTTTCAATAATGGCTTCGTAAGGGCGGTTATGCCAAACAACTAATGTTTCAATATTTAAGTTATTGTAAGGTGAAACTAAATCGTTGAGCCAGAGTTCGCGGTCTTTTAAAACTGCTTCGCGCATTGCTTCACGCTCATCGCCTGAAAGCATCGTTGTCATTTCATAAGAGAAGTCATAGACCGTCATGAATGCTGTAATTGTTGCGCCAGATTTTTTTGCCAGTTCGACTGAGCGCGCTAAACCATGTTGATCGTCTTTGGTGGGGTCAATAACCGCAAGAATGCGTTTAATTGTGTTCATGTGCTACTCCATTTATCTAACTGGTGTACTTTTAGTGTAACTCAAATACAAAACAGTTAAAGGCTTAGCACATAAATTGTTGTTCTATATCAATGTATACCTATTTAACAATGGCTGCTGCTTTAGCAAGTGCATCATTATCTAAAATAGTAATAAACTTGCCTTCTACTTTAATTAAATCGGCTTTTTGAAAGCGACTTAATAAACGGCTAATGGTTTCTACTGTTAGGCCTAAGTAATTACCTATTTCACCACGGGTCATAGTAAACCTAAACTCTTTACGCGAAAAACCACGCTCACCAAATCGCTCAGACAAGTTATAAATAAAACTTGCTAGGCGTTCTTCTGCCGATTTTTTGTTAAGCAGTAAAAGCATTTCTTGATCGTAGGTAATTTCACTGCTCATTAAACGCATTATTTGCTGGCGTAGTTTAGGTAATTTACCTGCAAGCTCGTCAAGAGTGTCGAAGGGAATTTCGCAAATCATTGAGGTTTCTAAGGCTTGAGAAAAGCTCTGATGTGCCATTTTACTAATGGCATCAAAACCAACTAAGTCACCTGCTAAATGAAAGCCAGTAATTTGCTCATCACCTTGCTCAGACAAGGTGTATGATTTAAATGAGCCAGAGCGTACAGCATAAATCGCTTTTAATGGTGCACCTGATTCAAATAAATAGTCACCTTTGTGTAATGGTTTTTTTCGCTCAATAATTTCGTCAAGCTTATCCATTTCTTGGCCATTTAACGAAAACGGTAAACACAATTGGCTTATGCTGCAGTTATTACAGCTAATAGCACAATTACCTTTAGCGCGACTTTGAGTGAAATCCATAATTTTATCCGTTTTAGTTTTTATATACAGGGGGAAATAAACCTGAAAAGGTTAATACATCTTAACATTAATATACTAACTTGTCGGTTGCAATAATCAATAAGTAGATACCATACCAAATTATAACACTGCCTAATACTATTCGGGTCCAAGGATGATTTATTATACTATTGAGTTTTTGCGCAGTGATCCCTACTGTGATCATGGCAGGAAATGTACCTAGTGCAAAACATAGCATAACTATTGCGCCATCAAATGCTGTGGGGCTCGTCATTGCCCAGGTTAGCGCTGAATAAACCAAACCGCACGGAAGCCAGCCCCATAAAGCCCCATAGCCTATGGCTTTTACTGTTGAGTCAACCGGCATTAAATATTTGTTAAGCTTAATAATATGCTGCCAAATAAGTGTTTTACCAACTTTTTCAAGCCATTGAAGTGTAGGTCCTAAGCGCATTATGTAAACGCCTACTAACAGCATAAAAATTGCTGCAATAAATGAAAGCGTTATAGAAAATGATGTGTTTTGTTTAGCAAATTGGCTGCTTATACCCGCAACGAGTGAGCCTGCAAGCATGTAACTTATTGCTCGCCCTATATTATAAGCAAATGAATAGGTAAGTGTTTTACGTTTGTCGCTGGCTAATTGTAAAGAGCTGGCAATTCCTCCACACATTGCTATGCAGTGGCCGCTGCCAATCAAACCCATTAAAAATGCGCTAATGTATAAAGGGTCAATCATTACTTTTGTTATGCTGCTCTTTGTCATCTTCAAACAAAATACTGTGGCCTTGTTTGTTCAAATCAGAAAACTGCTCGCTTCTTACCGCCCAAAAAAATACACCAATGGCAATAAGCACAAACAATATGGCAATGGGGATCAAAATATAAATTATGCTCATAACTTTAATAGCCTTAGTGAATTACAAATCACAATAATTGAGCTGGCAGACATACCAATGACGGCCATCCATGGAGCAACTAACCCAAGTGCTGCAAGCGGTAATATTGAACCATTATATAATAAAGACAATGTTAGGTTTTGTTTAATAATACGCCGAGTCTGTTTAGCTATATTGAGTAAGTGATCAATAGACGCCAAATCGCTATTTAGCAGTACAACATCGGCGCTGTTTTTTGATATATCAGCGCCAGTTTCCATTGCAATAGACAAATGGGCGCTTGCAAATACAGGGCTATCGTTTATGCCATCACCCACCATAGCGACCACTTCATTTTGAGATGAAAATGCCTCTACGGCTGTTTGTTTATCTTGTGGTGAGCAGCCAGATTGCACGCTATCTAAGTTCAATTGCTTAGCTACTTTTTTGCCCGCATCTGACGCATCGCCAGTAAGCATGTGGCAAGTTAATTGCTGCGCATGTAACGATTTAATTAAACTTTGAGCATCGTGCTTTATTTTATCTACAAAATAAAAACGTGCCACAACGTGTTTGTTTATATACAAACTGGCTTGCGCGTTTGTTTTTTTACTGTCAAACCAACCACTTTTACCTATAGCGTAGTGGGTGGTTTCATCTTGTGCACTAATCCCTAAACCTGCGTGCACTTCAATGTTATGAAGACTATGCTTTGCTGGAGTGTAGCCGTCAAATGCACTTGCAATCGGGTGCTCAGAAAAGCGCTCCAACATTGCTGCAATAGCCATTACACCATCCTTTGAGTAGCTGTTGTCGATAATATCTACTTCATCAAGGCTAAATTTACCTTGTGTGAGTGTGCCTGTTTTATCAAACGCAAATAAGGTTAGTTTTGAAAGGGTTTCAAGTACATGGGCTTGTTTAATTAAAATCCCCTTTTTGGTTAGGCTGGCAATTGCACAGGTTAGGGCTGTAGGTATTGCTAGGCTTAAAGCGCAAGGGCAGGTTGCGACTAATACTGAAATAGTAATCCAAAAAGCATGCTCCGGATCAATTTGATACCAACCAATGGCGGTCAACGAGGCAAATACCAATAAGCAAGCTACAAACCCTTGTGCTACTTTATCAGTTATTTCTACCAGCTTAGGCCGCTTTGTAAGCGCATTGTGTTGCAGACGAATAATTTGATTTAAAAGGGTGTTTTGGCCTATTTTATTTATTTTAATTTCAATAACACCATCGTGGTTTACACAGCCGGCATACACATTATGACCTATGAACTTGTTGACCGGTTGGTGTTCGCCGGTCATCATTGATTCATCAACGGTCGTTTTACCTTTAATGAGTTCGCCGTCGGCTGGAATGGTTTCACCTGCTTTAATAAGCACAACATCATTAAGCTTAAGCTTTTTAGCCGCAATAATGAGTTCTTCACCACTATCAGTAAGTGTGCGAGCCGTTAATGGTAGTAACTTTTGAAGGTTTGCTGTGTATTCACTCGCTTTTAAACGCGCTCTAAATTCTAAATATTTACCTAATAATAATAAAAAGGTAAACATGCAAATAGATTCAAAATATACCTCACCAACTTGCATAACGGTTGCATAACAACTGGCTCCGTAGGCGCCAAAAATTGCTAAAGAAACAGGTAAATCCATATTAAGCTGTTTAGCTTTTAAGCCGTTAATTGCGTTGGTTAAGAAGGGCAGCGCACTATACAAAATAACAGGAGAAGCTAATACAAGGCTTATCCATCTAAAGTACTGTTCAAAGTTACTATCCATACCTGAAAACATGCCAAAATACATGGCAAATGCAAACATCATTACTTGCATTGTCATTAGGCCTGCCACACCCAAGCGGCGAATGTATGCTTTTGCAGTTTGTTGTTTTTGTTGTGCTTCGGTATCGGCCTGAAATGGATATGCTTTGTAGCCTATTTTAGCCAAGGCGGTAATAACATCACTCAGTGGAGTTGCTGTTTTGTCCCATTGGATCATTGCACGGTTAGTTGAGGTATTTACATCTACCCGTTTTACAGTGTTTAAACTCAATAATTGCTTTTCTATAAGCCACGCACATGCGGCGCACGTAATGCCTTCAACACTCAGTAATACCTCTGAAATATTGTTGCTTGTGGCTATAAATTCATCTTGAATATCTTCGTTGTCGTAACTTTTAATAAACGCCAATTGCTCAGGAACAAGTTGCTCTACTTTACCCGCACTGACTGTGCGGTATTTGTAGTAATCAGTCATTCCTTGCTCAACAATATTTTGCGCTACGGCCTGGCAGCCAATGCAACACATTGGCTGAGGGGTATCGTCTATTGTTACTGTGGCGCTAAATCCCTTTGGCACACTTTCAAGGCAATGAAAGCAAGAATTAGACATAATAATAACTACTTATAGTTTGGCGTAACTAAAACGGTTTCAACCGTAGGTAGGGTAATGTTTTCTTTTAGTTTCCATGTTTTATCGATAGGTTCAACAAAAATGGAATAGGCACCTTCAGTGTAATTTTCAAGAAGTGCGGTGAATTCTTTGTTTGCATTAGCTGTAAGTGTTGCTTCAAAGTCGTGTGCTTTGATTGTGCGGTGATAAAACGATACTTTTAAAGCTGATACATTACTGCTATCGCCTTTGGTAAATTTAAAACTCACTCGGTCGTTAGTTACGGCTAATTCACCATGTAAGTAAAGTGCTTTTGCTTTCTCGAACTTACTGAGCTCTAAATTAATTGCTTTACCTTTTTTATAGTAATCATCAACGACCATATCTGGGCCATTGCCAATTGCCGTTATTAGTAAAGTAATACAGCCAACAATAGCTGCTAGCGGGAAAAAAATTAAAAACCAAGGCCAAAAGTTTTTATACCACGGAGTAGGTTGCATAGTGACTCTAATATTAGTTTCGAAGAGGTTATTTTATAGTAATTGTACGTAAAAGACTAAAAAAAAGCCTCCAAGTGGAGGCTTTTTTGATCTGGATTAATCTATTGAATTTAATAAATTAATTTATAAACATTCTATTAACAGCGTGCTTATTTATCTTGCGATAAGTTGTAAACGTACGCAGTTAAAAGGTGGATTTTATCTTCACCTAAAATGTCTTTCCACGCAGGCATTACACCGGCACGACCGTTAAGCAGTGTTTCTTCAACGGCACGTTGAGAACCACCGTATAACCATATGTTGTCGGTTAAGTTTGGTGCGCCAAACGGTAGGTTATGAGCAACAGAGCCTTTGCCGTCTGCACCGTGACACGCTGCACACATAGCAAACTTAGCTGCACCAGCGGCTGCATCTTTTTGGTTAACTGTACGACCAGAAAGGCTCAACACGTGTGCTGTCATTTCTTTTATACCTTGCTCACCTAATGCTGCTCCCCAAGGAGGCATAGCTGCAACACGACCAATTAGGAGTGTTTCTCTAATTTTGTCTGGTGTGCCACCATATAACCAGTCTTTATCAGTTAGGTTAGGGAAGCCAATACCACCACGCGCGTCAGAGCCGTGACATTGTGCACAGTTTTGAGAGAATAAACGCTGACCAATTTCTAGTGCTAATTGACCATCTGTTTGCTCATGCTCTGTGCCATTTTCAAGAGCTAGCTGCTGCGCTGCATCACCATCAATTTTAGATTGAACTAAATCTAAAACAGGTACTTTTGCAAGTCGGTTAAAAATAGGACCAAAACGCTCTTCTGCTGCTTCATACTCTTTATCAAGTTTTACAAAACGGCCTTCTTCAGCTGCTAACTTAACGGCTTCTTTCGATTCCGCTAAAGAGGTAATACCCTGATTAGAGCTTGTCCATTTACCTAACCCTTCCCAGTTACCTAAACCTGGGTATGCTGCTAGGTAATAAACAGACCAAATAAACGTTGCGAAGAACATGTAAGTCCACCACTTAGGTAGTGGATTGTTCAGTTCGGTAATACCGTCATACTCATGCCCACAATCTTCACCTTCTTCAACACCAGCGTAGTTTTTTAAGTTCCACACTAATAGGCCAAAGATAATAAGTAAGCATGCTAGGGTTAAAACAATAACCCAAATACTCCAAAAGCTAGTCATTTTTCAGACTCCTTTTCCTCGTTAGAGAGTGTGTTGTTATGTTTTTTTTCATCTTCAAAAATGGCATTAGCAGCGTCGTCAAAACGATTTTTGGTACGCTTGCTGTATGCCCATACAACAATCACAATAAACAATACTAAAATTACCAGAGTTAAAATGCCTCTGTATGTTCCGTAATCCATAATAATTACTTCAAGTGCGTGCCAAGCTGTTGCAAATAAGCGATAAGGGCTTGCATTTCTGTTGCACCTTTACCGTCATTCATTGCATCAACTTTGGCAACGTCAGCTATTAGTTCTTCATCGCTACCGTAACCTAAACCCGGATGTTTTGGATTTTCTGGGTTAATAGCGAATGTATCACGGAAAATTTGTAGTTTTTTCAGAGTTAAGCTGGTATCAACTGTGTTCTCTGCTAACCAAGGGAAACCTGGCATATTAGACTCAGGAACCACATCACGCGGGTTCACTAAGTGAGCATAATGCCAATCGTCCGAGTAACGTTTACCAACACGAGCAAGGTCAGGTCCAGTACGTTTAGAACCCCATTGGAAAGGGTGATCCCATACTGACTCGCCTGCTACAGAGTAGTGGCCGTAACGTTCAACTTCGTCACGAAAAGGACGGATCATTTGTGAATGACAGTTATAACAACCTTCACGCACGTATATATCGCGACCTTCCATTTCTAATGCATTTAGAGGACGTAAGCCATCTACTGGTTTTGTTGTGTCGTCTTGGAACATAAGTGGAGTAATTTCAACTAATGCACCAAAGCTAATAGCAAAAACAGT
>NZ_NTLW01000028.1:0-15428 GCF_002632075.1 Pseudoalteromonas sp. ESRF-bin5
ACGTTAGAGTGGGTCAATTGGTTTAATAATCAACGCTTATTATCTTCAATTGGGTATATTTCACCAGCTCAATATGAAACAGACTACTATGATAATTTAAACGAGTCAGGTAAAGTGGCCTGACTTAAACAAACTGGTCTCCGATGAACTCGGGGCGATTCACAGGCGTTATTTAAAAGCTGGTTTGTTGATTTTGATCCGGTGTTCGACAACCTACTTGCCAGTGTTGATTTTAAGTTAGAAAACCTTGAAAACCGTTTGCCTGACGAGTTAAAGCAAAAAGCGCAGCGTCGCTTAGCGGCACTAAATAGTTTAAAAAATGCGGCTGAAATAAAAACCTCACTCATTGCGCTCGCTCACGGGTTACAAGCACAACTACCAACCAAAGAAGCAACACAATCAGCAGTGCAAATATTAGGTGAAACCGCTGAAACACCCGTTAAAGCAAACCTTAACAGCAACCCTAAAATATTGGCTCAACACGTCAATACCCACGCCCACTTCCCCAATGAGTTCGAACACAACGAACAACTAGGCTGGATACCAAAGGGCTGGGAACCTTCGAATCTGAAAGAGTTTGGTAAAGTTATTACAGGTAAGACTCCACCTAAAAAGATAGATGACGCTTTTGATCTTGAAGGAATTCCATTTATTACTCCTTCAGATGTAGAAGGTGATGTGTTTACGTTAAATGTTATAAGGCATTTGACTGAAAGTGGAGTGGCTTCTGTCAAAAATAATATTGTGGAGGCCGAGAGTGTGTGTGTTACTTGTATTGGTAGCCAAATGGGTAAAACTACTATCACTCCTGTAAAGTCTGTAACCAACCAGCAATTAAATTCTATTGTTTTAGGTGAAAAATACTTACGAGACTATATATTCTTGAATTTAAGAATGAGAAGAGAGGAGTTATTTAACTTAGGCAGTAGCGGTTCAACTATGCCAATACTTAATAAAACATCATTTGAAAATTTAAGTGTTTTGAAGCCAAATGAATCTAGTCTTAAAGCGTTTGATGATATTACAGAAAGCTATTTAGCTAAAATACTTCTTAACTCTCAAAATAATACAAAATTAACTACTATGAGAGACACTTTGTTACCCAAACTCATCTCTGGTGAATTGCAAATACCCGATGTAGCCACTGATGAAGAAATAGTAGATTAATAGCTTTAGCTGAGCGTTTAAAGGCGAATACAAAAAGAATAAGGATGTTTAATGAAATTTACTGAAGCCAAATTAGAACAAGCGGTGGTAGAGCTATTAGGCGAGCAAGGCTACCCGCATTTACTAGGTGGTGAGCTCACTCGTAGTAACAGCGAAGTATTAATCAAAGAAGACCTCCGTGCTTTTTTAACCAAGCGTTATGCTAAAAATAATATTACAACGGGTGAAGTAGACTCAATAATTGCAAAGCTTGAAAAGCTGCCTGCCAGTGATTTATACGAGAGTAACAAAACTTTTTGTAAGTGGCTGAGTGATGGCTTTTTACTGACACGCGAGCGTGGAATGGTAGCAGGCAGTGCGGCGCAAAAAGATTTGTATGTTCAGCTACTCGATTACGACAACGTTGAGCAAGGCATTAAAAGTAGCCTAATAGCAGGGAATGCTATGGCAGCTTTAGATAAAGTGAGTGAAGCAAGCGTAACTTACCTGCAAGATGATAACATTTATCGCTTTGTTACCCAGTTAGAAATAGAAAGCCCCACAAGTTACGACAATATTGAACTGCGCATTCCCGATGGCATTTTGTATGTAAACGGCTTGCCATTGGTGGTGTTTGAATTTAAAAGCGCAATACGCGAGCAAGCCCCTATTTTTGAAGCCTATGAGCAATTAACTGTTCGCTATAGGCGCGCTATTCCGCAGTTATTTGTGTTTAATACCTTGTGCGTTATAAGCGATGGCGTAAACAACAAAATGGGTAACTTATTTGCGCCGTATCAGTTTTTTTACTCGTGGGGCAAAGTAACGGGGCAAGAGCTAACCGCGCAAGAGGGTATTAACTCGTTACATACCTTATTGCAGGGCTTGTTTGACAAAGCGCGATTGCGCGATGTTATGCGTAATTTTGTATTTTTCCCCGATTCTGATAATAAAAGCGCGGGTAAAAAAGAGATAAAAATTGTGCCGCGTTACCCGCAATATTATGCGGCTAATAAATTGTTCGAAAACATAAAACAGCATTTAAAGCCACAAGGCGATGGTAAAGGCGGTACGTACTTTGGCGCAACGGGTTGCGGTAAAAGTTACACCATGCAATTTTTAACACGCTTGTTGATGAAAAGCGTTGAGCTTAAAAGCCCCACCATTATTTTAATTACCGACCGAACCGATTTAGACGACCAGCTTTCGCAGCAGTTTGGTAATGCTAAAACCTACATTGGCGACGATACGGTAAAAACTGTTACCAGCCGTACTCACTTACGTGAGTTATTAGAGGGCCGTAACAGTGGCGGTGTATTTTTAACCACCATTCATAAGTTTACCGAAGACACTCAGTTATTAACCGACCGTACTAACGTTATTTGTATTTCTGATGAGGCGCATCGTAGCCAAGTTAATCTTGATCAAAAAATTACTATTACCGACAAAGGCGTAAAAAAGACCTTTGGTTTTGCTAAATACCTGCATGACTCATTGCCAAACGCTACCTATGTTGGTTTTACTGGCACGCCAGTAGATGCAACTTTAGATGTATTTGGTGAAGTGGTTGACTCGTACACCATGACTGAGTCGGTTAAAGATGAAATAACCGTACGCATTGTGTACGAAGGCCGCGCCGCAAAAGTGTGTTTAAACAACAGCAAGCTGGCCGAAATTGAAGCCTATTACAAAGAATGCGCCGATGCAGGCAGTAACGAGCTGCAAATAGAAGACAGTAAAAAAGCCACGGCGAACATGAATAGCATTCTAGGCGATCCTGACCGCATACGTGTATTAGCAAGAGACTTTGTTGAGCATTACGAGAAACGTATTGAAGAGTGTTCTACGGTCGCAGGAAAGGCGATGTTTGTGTGTAGCTCGCGCGGCATTGCCTATCAGTTGTATCAAGAACTAGAAGAGCTACGCCCCCAGTGGTTTGATGTAGTAGACACTGACAACGCGCAAAAGCTATCAGATACCGAGCGAAAGCGCGCCATTAGCGAAGGCCGTATTGCAGCTCCTTCTGAAAAAGTAAAAATGGTGATGACGCGTGGCAAAGATGACGCTGAACGCTTATATAATTTACTTGGCAGTAAAGACGAGCGTAAAGAGCTTGATAAGCAGTTTAAAAACAAAAACTCAAACTTTAAAATAGCCATAGTGGTCGATATGTGGCTAACCGGTTTTGACGTGCCATTTTTAGATACCATGTATATTGATAAGCCACTGCAAAAGCACAGCTTAATACAAACTATTTCGCGGGTTAATCGCCAGTTTGAAGGCAAAGATAAAGGCCTAGTGGTTGACTACATTGGTATTAAATCTGAAATGAATAAAGCGTTAGCGCAGTATTCAAAAACAGACGAAACTAATTTTGAAGATATTACCGCCTCGGTCATTGAAGTCAAAAACCATCTAGCGTTACTTGCCCAGTTATTTCATAAATTTGACAGCAGCCCTTACTTTACCGGCGAAGCCGTTGCCCAATTAAACTGTTTAAACCACGCGGCTGAGTTTGCGCTAATTACCGAAAAGCGCCAAAAGCGTTTTATGGATTTAGTTAAGCGTTTAAAAGCCGCTTACGATGTATGTTGCGGTAGTGAAAAAATTAACGAAAACGAGCGTAACCACATTCACTTTTACCTCGCCATTCGCTCTATTATTTACAAGCTAACCAAAGGCGAAGCGCCCGATACTGCGCAAATGAACGCCAAAGTACGCGAAATGATAAGCGAAGCCCTGCAAAGCGACGGCGTAGAAGAAGTATTTAAACTCGGCAATGAAGATGGCGGCGAAATCGACATTTTTAATGACGACTACATTGCCAAAATAGAAAAAATAAAACTCCCCAATACCAAAATTAAAATACTGCAACAAATGTTAGCTAAAGCCATAGGCGAGCTTAAAAAAGTAAATCAAACCCAAGGTATCGACTTTACCAAACGCTTTGAATCTCTGGTACAGCGCTACAACGAACGAAAAGAAGATGACGTATTGGTAAGTAGTGTACTTGATGACTTTTCAGAAAGCATGGTTGATATGATTTACAGCGTACGCGACGAAATGAACGCCGGCGACGAGCTAGGAATCGATATTGAAGAAAAAGGCTTTTACGACGCTCTAAAAATGCTCGCGGTTAAATACGACTTTGACTACCCTGAAGATAAGCTCATTGAGCTCGCCCAAGCGGTAAAAGTAATTGTAGACGACAAAGTAAAATTTGTAGATTGGAATAACCGTGACGATATTAAATCATCGCTCAAAGTAGAGCTGATTTTAATACTCGCTAAATTTAAATACCCACCAATCAGCCGCGATGAAGTATACAAAGAAATATTTGAGCAAGCGCAGAGTTTTAAAATTAATAGAGTTAAAGGATAACAATAATGACTTATAAAAATAGAGATGCAAGTATTCGTTCTGAGAGCATGAATAAGTGGATTGGGCGTATTGAAGACGAAACAGAACTAGACTCAATAGGCGATACACCTACTGCAAGGATGGAAGACTTAATAGAAAAAATTAAATGTGCTATGGGCCAAGATGTTGATAGCGAAAGTTCAGAAAATAAAGCTGTAGATGATTCAATAAATACATTGATTGCTGAAGCGTTTGAGCAAGGCGTTAAACGTGGCTTTAATCGTTCTTTAGATCGCTTTATGAGTGGAGCCATTAAAACTAAAAAGGTCCCGCACGAAGATAAGTGGAGTTTACACAGCGCATCAAAGCAGTATCAAATAAAAACTGATTTACCCACTGTTTGTGATGGCAGCCAGTCTGTAACAGTAAAAATTAAGCTTTCTGAATGTGGTTTTGAATAAGCATGATGTAGAACGAGTAGAGCTCGGTTTTTAAATCGGGCTCAAAACTCGCACTTTAATCTTTGGCTAGCCATATATTTGTTAGATTCTTAGTGTCCATAAGTTCATTTATTTGTATTATTTTTAAATAAGCTCGTTGGTTTTTATTATGTTTTTGACTAATACCGAGCCTAGAGTTTTCGAATGTAACCGGTGTGACACTGATATAGTGAAAACTATCTAACCTTATTAGTATTTTATTAAGTTTTTCGTTGCTAATACTTATATTTAGTGCTTTTCCTAATAGTTTATATAGTGGGACGTTATTTACTTCTACTAAAGACTCTGTATTTCCCTCAGCTACCCAAAAACCATAATCATCCCCAAAATTATCAAGATTTACTTCATTGTTACTACAGGTAAAAACCATCTCATAACAAAAATACTCTTGAAAAAGTTCATAGAGTGCGAATAAGATTTTTACCTCTAATGGTTGTAAGTGAGGATTGGAGATAACATTTTTTGTAAAGAAGTCTTGGTCATCTCTTAGTTTATGAAAAGCAAAAAGGCCACTTTCTGGGTCATCATTATCAAGTTCATGATTGTTTTTAGTATGCATCTGCAGAAGAGGCCTATGGATATACATGTCTCCGCTTTTATGTCTGGCACAGTATTTTTCGGATTCGATATCTTGATGTTTATTTTTAAGGATTACAGGGTTTTCTGCCGATCCTAAATTTACATTTTTCATAAGGGTCCAAAAAAACTTTATAACTTTATTTATGCCTCTGCAGGGCCTAAAAAACAAGAGGTTAATTAAAAAAACAAACCGAAGGAAAACAAAATAAAACAAAAAGTAAAAAAGCTTTAATTATCAATGTATTCTGCATTTGTTTTGAGATGGATGTGTGGGTACGTTTCTTCTTTTTACTTAGTAATATAGCTACATCAGTTAATATTTACTAGGTACATAGCATGAACACAACCCCTCAATTAAAACGTATTGTTGCACACTTTACCACTGAATTATTAGAAGAGTTTGATACAGAAGAGCTTTGGCAAGATAAGCTATTTAAAAAGGCTTTATGTAACATCTCTGGCTTTAGCTATATAAATTTACAGGGCTTAGATGCTGATGATTTGATAGCCCGATTAGATCATTTAGCAATCAATACAATGCCTAAAACGTTACAAAAAAATGTGCATATATTTTGTAAAGCGTTTGAGCTACCAAAAACGCTTACTCCATTAGTTATTTTTTCGTGTTGCATGACGCTCAGTAAACCATTACGCGAACTTGTTGAATACTTACGTGACGATTATGCGAGCGTTATTTTGGAAAAAATAGCTTATGTGATTGGCATTGATGAAGCACTACTTAACAAGCAAATTGGATTAATTATTGAATCTGGCATGTATTCAATGGATATGGAGATATTTGCAGGGGAAGATGAGTTTTTAATATTACCAAACGCAATTGCTAAAAGCCTGCTCGAGGGTAAGTTAAATAGTGAAAGTGATATTTTATCTAACTTGGTGACTCCTTGTGAGACTTCTGAACTTAGTGCTGCTGATTTATCGCACCTAGATTTAAATACTTTACTAAAAGCTACGCAGAATGCGACTAAGACGGGTGGGCAAGCATTGAGTATTCTATTTTATGGTGTGCCAGGTTCGGGCAAAACTTCATTGGCGAAATATATAGCGCAAGTCTGTGGTTCACAGTTGCTAAAGGTACAAGCTAAAGGTAGTAATTTAATAAGCCCAACAAACGAGCTCGATAGCCGAAGTGCAAGTTCTGAGCTGCGTTTAGAGCACTTTAATGTGGTGAGTAAGTTGGTAGGTAAACGTAAAAAAACAATGCTGTTACTGGATGAGTGTGAAAACATTTTTGAGCGTGATTTATTCTCTAAAAGCTTCTCAAAGGAATTACTTCATACTTATATTGAAAACCACCCTGTAGTGAGTATTTGGATCACTAACCATCTAGAAGATTTACCACAAAGCGTTATTAGACGATTTAATATTGTTTACGAAATTCCTGAGCTAAACAAAACAACTAAAGAAAAAATGATTTTCAAATATGTTAAAGGCTTGAGTGTTGGTAACAGTTTTATAAGTAAATTAGCTGCTCAACAAAACTTATTGCCAGCTCATATTGCTAAAGCTGTTCATGTAGCTAGGTTATGCGGATTTAAAGCACAAACCGCGCGTGACTGCATAGAAGAGAATATTCAAGATACTTTAACTGCATGCGGCTTTTCGGCTCACGGATTAACTTATCAAGCAGCGCAAACGTTTAACCTTAAAATGGTGAATATAGAGTCTGAGTATGCGTCACTCGAACAGGTAGAAGAGGCTGTAATTGAATATTCGAGTTCACGAACTCTGCTAACGGGCCCACCTGGCACAGGTAAAACAGCTTTTGTAAATTACTTATGCGAAAAGGCTGATTTTAAACTTATATCTGTTAAGGCATCTGACTTATTAAGCAAGTGGGTTGGCGAAAGTGAGCAAAATATTGCTCAACTATTTAAGCAAGCTACACAAGAAGGAAGTGCAATATTTATCGATGAGGCTGATAGTTTGCTATGTAGCCGCGAACAAGCAACGGCAAATTGGGAAGTGCAAACAGTTAATGAATTACTTTGCCATATGGAGCAATTTCAACTCCCACTTTTTGCTGCGACTAACTTTGCTAAAAATTTAGATAAAGCGGTAATGAGGCGATTTGATTTTAATTTAAATTTAACCTACTTATCTTCTGTGCAAGCTAAGCAATTATTTAAAGATACATTAGGTCGAGGGGTGTTAAAAAAGCACTTAATGCATGAATTGTTCAAGCTTACAAAGCTAACACCAGGTGATTTTGCGATTGTAAAAAGGCAAATGAAGTTTTCAAAAAAGCGCATGACTCAAGAGCGAATGTTATCGGTTTTACAAGAGCAAAACGCTCTAAAAGAAGGCGGAAAGCAGAAGATTGGGTTTGTTTAACTATTAATAAAGCGTAGTGATATTTTAAAAAATCAATTCAAAGGAACAATAATGACTAAAGCAACTAAGATACAAGTTCAGGATACAATTTTAGACTCAATTCAAGAAAGTTTAGAAAAAGCGCATCAATTAACGGGGGTCACATACAGGAAAATGCCAGAGTATTTTCTTAATGTGAGTATAGTAAATGCATTATGTGATAAATTTCCAAATCTTGGCTATAGATTAGAAATACCAGTTCGAGAAGTATTAGGGAGTTTTGGGCTTAACGAAACCAGCAACGATCAAGATTTAAGAATTGGTGGAAAGTTTGACATAGCAATAATCAGTCGTAAATCAAAAAGAATAAGACATGTTATTGAAGTTAAACGCTCCATTAGTCAAAAGGAACTGTTGAAAGAGGCTAAGAGGATTTATACTTTAGCAGATGCAGAACATGGATCTAAGCGTTTACAAACGGGCTATATCGTTAGTGTTCGGCGCCTCAAAGAAACTCTCAAAAGTATAAAAGCAAGTGATTTAATAGACAAGAGATTAGATTACCTTAGTACACAGTTAGAGGGTAAAGCAAACGTTAGTGTTAGATATAGCTTGTTAGAAGATGCTCAACCATATGGTTTTGATGACCAAGAAAAGTTGTTAATTAGTGTCTTCAGTATAAGTATTTAATTAATAGAATTAATCATGCAAGTTTTACGGTATGAAGTTATTTTAGATTGTATACCCGTTAGACCTTTTCGTAGGTCAACCACTGAGCTGAAGCTTATGCTACTAAATCAAGGCTTTAAAGTAACAACTCGGATGCTCCAGCGCGACTTGCAATCACTTTACGACCAAGGTTGCTTTGGGCTTGAAAAAGATACCCGAAGTAAGCCCTATGGCTGGTCTATCAATGCGCAGTGGCGAGGTGGTAGCGCTAAAATAATGAGCAGTGAAGTAGCTGAACATTATTTGTTGTTGGAGCAGTTACTGCCGCAATCTGTACCGAGTTATGTTAAACAGTCGGTACATACTAAAGCAGAGCAGGCGCTTAAGCGTGTTAATGGGCATGTGCCTGAGTGGCTTTCAATTCTGCCTAAGCCTTCGTTAAAAGTGAATATTGATACTCAGTTAGTGGCGCAAATTAAGCATGCGATTGAGTACAACCGTGCTGTGAGCGCTGAGCTTTATAGGGTGCTTTATGATGAGGCACATTGGCTAAAATTTGCGGAGTTAAGTGTTTATAACTTAGTTGAGCAAGGCGGTGTGTTAATGGCGCAGTTTATGGTGGGGACGCTTCACGATAAGTGTTACCAGATGCCGGTTTACCGCATTCGTAATGTACACATTTTGCAAAAGACACGACGAGAGCCAAGTACTGAGCAGTTAGAGTCGCTGCGTAGTGCGATTAACAAAGGCATGTCGCAAGAAGCGATTGAGTTAATTGTAAAAGTACCCAGCCATTCGGCAGTTAATCAGGGGTTTATTGAGCTTGGTGAGCTGACTGATAAGCAACATATTGATGAAAAAAGTGTATTAGTTACCTACCAAACTATTGATACCGAGCAATTAACCGATGAGTTATTTAAATGTGCTCATTGGCTTGAAGTTATTAAGCCTGAAAAGCTGCGACAAAGAATATTTAGCAAGCTTAAAGCGGCCGCTAACATTTATAAATAACTCCAACTAGTTTAGGTGCGTCAAAAATTGACGCACCTGTTTGCTATGCTCCTTTTAAAGATGAAGGAGGTGTTATGTTTCAATTAATTCAACAAAATGATGGTTTATCAATCGGTGTATTTGGTATTGGTGGGTGTGGTTGTAATACGCTTAATAGTATTTTTGAGCAACGTGAGTCTGAACAGGCGCACCTGTACAGTGTTAATACCGACAAAGTGGTACTAGAGCATACGCAAAGTGATGAAACGGTACTAATAGGTGCTGAGCTCACACATGGGTATGGTGCTGGAGCAGACCCTAAAGTTGGGCTGCAAGCAGCAGAAGAAAGTAAAGAGCAGCTTTTAACACTCATTAATGGCTGCGATATAATTCTGTGTGCAACAGGGTTGGGTGGTGGCACTGGGACTGGCGCTAGCCCTTATATTGCAGAGCTTGCTAGTGAGCAAGGCAAACCCATTATATTTGTTGCTACACTACCATTTAGTAGTGAAGGTGAGTTTAGAAGCAATATAGCGCAAACCGGCTTAAATGATCTAAAAGAACATGCGAATGCGGTTATTACGCTCCCAAACGATCAACTTATTGAAGTGCTAGGCAACGATATAGGGTTATTTGATGCGTTTAAACACTCAAACCAAATACTCCACTCACTCATAAAATCGTTGATCGATATGCTGTGTTTTCAAGGTTTAATAAACGTCGATTTAAACGATTTTGCCAAAATTATGGATTGTCAGGGTGATGCGGTACTCGGTGTTGGCAAGTGTAATGATGAGAGCGAGCTCACTACTGCACTTGATAGTGCACTCAATAACCCACTGGTTAATCAGGTAGATATGTCATCAAGTACTGGCGTGATAATACAAGTAAATTGCAAAGATGAAATCTCACTGGGTAGCTATAATCTCATTACCGATACAGTACGCCAGCAAGTAAGCTCAAATGCTTTGGTTATTTGCGGTGTATCAAAAATAGAAACCTTAGCAACCAATTATGAGCTGCTAGTTATTGCTACGGGCGCGAGTTCAAAAATGATACTTGATGACACTAAAAATGAGTCAAGTTCTAAAGTAGTCGCCACTAAACCAAAAGCATCTGATATTTTTGATATTCCTGCTTTTATAAGAAATCAATCTGCACCACCTAGTAAAAGTGCTTTATAGGGTTTGTAAGCAAAGACAACGTTATATAGCTATATGTAAACGCTACTCTAATATATGCATAGGGCGGCTCTTTTTAAGCTTTTGAGTTTGCTGAAGTATATTGCCCCAGATAGTGGAATAAGCACTTACTGTGCTTTTAACTTTGACGATAAATTTATTTGAATAATCAAATTTTAAAAATGATTTTTTAGCCGTTTTGTTTTTTAACTTAGCCTGTATTTTTACTTCTTTAAGTATTTCCTTCTCAAATAGGGAAAAGTTTTTATAAAGTGCTTTAATATCAGTGTTATATATTTTATTCGAGTGGTCATAATGTTTACTCATTGGATCGTGCTCTGAAACAGAGTGATGAAGCATTTTTTTAGACTCAATTTCAGCAATTGTTGATGACCCAATTTTTTTAGTTAGCACTTCTTTCATATGCGATTTTAAGAAGCTGCGAAGTAAAGTTGGAAATGCGCCGGCTGAGCCTTTTATATTTATGTTATCTCGCGGGGCCGCCACCATGTTTTTTGGTGCATGATATTTAAGAGCTCGGTTTAAACTCTCTTTACTTATGGGGTTTGAGCCGTTTTTAACCTTGCAGAATAAATAGGTGCGGTTTCTGTCTGGGTTTAATTTTAATTCTTGTTGTATCGCTTTTTTCATCTCGGATGTGAGCTGTATTTTAAACTCTTTTTGGTTTTTCATAGCACCGCGAGTGGTATGAGTTGTTTCAGGAAACGTCAAAAATTTAGGATTATTTAAATCATCTATATACGACAGACGCAGATTACAAATATTTATGGGCCTTAGCCCAGTAAACATCATCAATAGCACGGCATTTATTAATGTATTATTTTTAGCCGCTTTTAGGCCTATGTATAGCTGAGAAATTAGAGATATATCAGTATATGCCTTACAAGGAATAGGCTTCGCCGTTCGAGAAGATATATAATTATTGTCTATCTCTAGGAATGGATTAGTGCCGTTATTATATTTATTTTTTGCGAACACCCACAGTTTTTTCATCTGCTCGAATAGCTTAGCCACATGCGGACCACTTTTCTCTGTTAGCAGTTGGTCAAGCGTTGCTTCTATTATCTTAGGCGTAATAGTTTGAAATAACGTATTTTTACCAAAGGCATTTTGAATTGCATTAAGGTAAGAGGTGTATGTTGTTACTGTGGTTTCAGCTAACTTGCTAGGGCTATGTTTATTAATTGCCTGTAAGTTTTCTATTTGTTTACTCACTACAAATTCGAATGTGTAATTAGAGGTGTTCTTTTTGTATATTTCGGCCGCTTTTAATTTTGCTGCTGAAAAACTCATATTATTAGAATCACCAATCTTTGTGTTTTTTATGCCATGTTCTTTTTTAAAATGAGTAAAAAATTTAATAATGCCATCATGCTGGAATACAATTCTTATTTGATCTTTGAGCTGGTACTTTGAAAGTCTCCTACCTTTTTCTTGCGCCAATATAATAGTCGCAAGGCTGGCTAGCTCTTCCATTGACTTGTCATTGTATGGAGGCTTATTCGCATTAAATTCAGCCATGCAAAGGTCACGACTTTTAATCGTGACCTCACATGGTTTTATTGAATTTAATACTGATGTTGCCATTAATATATAAGCCTTAAAAAGTTAAAATCATCAAATAACTGATGAGGTATCGCTCTAATAAGGCAATGATATGAAATTAATTTTTTTTACAAAAACTTTGGTAAGTCGAAATTAAACTTTTTTTAATTATTTTTTGCTTTAGCTTCTTGGTCAGTTAAATACCTCTCAACAACAGCTCTTCCTTCTTCGGTTAAGATCAAATCTTTTGCTACTCTGCCCGTATCACCAAGAGGCTGATTAATGAAGTTTACATAACCTCGTTTATAAACTAGATGATCTTTAATCCTATCTCTCAGGGCTTTCTTTTGGTTGTTTTCTTTAAGGTTTTTAGCTTGTTTACTTTGCATACCTGTAAGTCTGAGTTTTTGGCTTTCGAGTTCTTTCGCTCTTTTTAAAATACTGGCTTCATGAATTTTGAATACATTAAATTTTAGCTTTGTTGAAGTGCCAAATAGCTCTTCAGATTTATCATAATTCAAGCCGTTTGGATCGTCCTCTTTTCTGAGGTGATGAAGCGCGAGTCTGGTGAGTTCTTCTGCGTGTTTAAAATGATAGCCGTTGGCAACCATAATCGCTTTTGCGTTGGATTTAAAAAAGCTTCGGCACATTGTGCAAAATGCACCTGCAGATCCTTTCATTACAATATTTCTTTTATCTCCTTTTACTGCATCAACAGGTGAATAATCTTTAATGATCTTATCCAGCGACCTTTTAGCAAATGGTTTGTTAAGATCGCGAGGCTGAAGAAATATATGATCAGGGTTACAGTTGGGTAATGCATTTTCCATCCAGGCTCTCTGCTCTAAAATAATGGCGCGCATGGCCTTGGTTAATGGCAGCTTATATTCTTTTTGGTTTTTCATTTCTCCACGAACCCCAACAACAGATGCCGGAAAGGTAATTAGGGTTGGAAAGTCGATACTATTGAGCCACTCCCACTTCATTTGTGGAATATTAATAGGGCGTATGCCTGTCAAAATCATAAATCGCGCAGCATTTTTTTGATGTACATTTGGGGCCGATGCGAGGTTTATCCATAATTCAGCTATCGAATCTAAGTCTGTATAAACTTGGCAAGGACGGGGGCTTTCTACACGGTCAGATACGTAAAAGTCATCGATATCAGCAGCTGGGTTTTTACCTGAGTTAAATTTGTTTTTGGCAAATCGCCATACCCTTCTAATTTGTGCAAAAAGCTCAATTGCTTGGTTGTTGGACTCTGCCTTGATAATTATATCTACAATCTTTTCTAACTCTCCAGCTGTAAGAGACTGGAATGCACGCTTAAGCGGAAAATGATGCCTAAGCTTTTTTATTCTACATTGATATGTTCTGAGCGATGAAGCTGCAAATTTAGTGGGTGCGATGTTATGACGCTCTATTAAGCTTTGTTCATATGCATCAAACACAGTTTTAATATTATGATTATTTAAAACGCCATACTTCATTTGATCAGTAAGCTTACGCGCTTTTGCTATTGTTAATTCAGGTGCTTCACCTAACTTGGTATTCGCTATACCAGATGATTTTGGGAAGTTAGAGTAGAAAATAGCGGTGCCAGACTTGGTGAAAATTAGTCGAATATGGTGTTGTGCTTCGTATTTCGATAATCTTTTTGTCCGACTAGGTCTAAGGCCTTGTTTATCTGCACTTTTTTCTTCAAAAAATATGATATTTTGAGCCAGCGTAGCACACCGATTTATGTGCTGCATAGAAAATGGAGGTTTGAGCTGGTTCCATTCTAGTTTAGCTTTCGTGTATTGAACTTTGGTAAGCGTTGATAAAGAGTGCTTCACTTTGTAATAACCTATATAAATAAAGGCCTTGCGGCGATTTTTATTGATTGAGATCAACAAAGCAACAGAGAAAAATAGGCATAATTCGTGGCTGCAATTTACACCTAAAAATAAAATGGTGTGTTACGAATGTGTGCTACGATTTAAAGAAAAATAAAGGTTTATTATTGAACTGGACTTGTATTAAAAGTAGTCAAAAAACATTTAGTTTAACTCTATCTTTTTGTTTTATAATGATATTAATTGAAAAGGCTAAAAAGTGGCTCTACTCATAAATAGCAAATGCATTAACTGTGATATGTGCGATCCCGAATGCCCAAATGAAGCTATATATATGGGTGCTAAAATTTATCAGATAGATTCTGAAAGGTGCACCGAGTGTGTAGGGCATTATGAAAAGCCAACCTGTATCAGTGTATGTCCAATAGATTGCATTAAACCAGATCCAAATTGCCGAGAAACTATTGATGAGTTAGCTGATAAATATATACGTATTAATGGTTAGTAATAGTACCTAACAATTTCACTCATACAGTTATATATAAAGGCAGTTTGTGTGAGTGCTTAAGATGAATATTTATGAGGAAGCTCAAAGTTATTATTTTCGTAAAAGTGAAATTAGTTCAAAGTAAATAACCTCATCCTTTGTATAAACTGATTGAAAGGTCTTTTTATATGCAAATTATACCCCCTCAAACCGCGGTTTGTATGTATTTTGTACTAAAACCAAATTCTTTTGAATAAGCGTGAAATAAACGTTGACCATCATTCGAATATCCCTATAATGCGACCCCACTGAGACGGCAGAGCAGGCAACGCTTAAGCTGCAAGCAAGCCACTTAGTGAGTCGAGTAAAACTTAAGTTTAGATTTTTGTAAAATTTAAAATTAAGTGTTGACAAAAATACAGGAAAGCGTAAGATTCGCTTCCCTTGAGTCGCTAAGGCAACTCAAACGTTCTTTAACAATATAAAGCAATCATCTGTGTGGGCACTCGTACAGGTTGAGTTCTAACAGCCAAGCTTAGTTCGCTAAGTGAGGCAAACAAATTAGAGTCTCAATTGAAACTGAGTGACCAACAGCAATAACTACTTCGGTAGGAATTGCAGCACAGTCAATTCAATATCGAAAGATATTAAATAAATTCAGAATTCATTGAGCTGTCGAAAGACACAAAACTTTTTAATTGAAGAGTTTGATCATGGCTCAGATTGAACGCTGGCGGCAGGCCTAACACATGCAAGTCGAGCGGTAACAGAAAGTAGC
>NZ_NTLW01000192.1:0-11437 GCF_002632075.1 Pseudoalteromonas sp. ESRF-bin5
GATGTATAATTGAAGGAAAGAGCACTACCTACTCTTGACCACCCGGTCCAAGGGTCAGTGACTCTAATCCACTCAGTCGTACCAAATTTATTCTGATTTATTGAATAAGTTATATTTAAGAACCTCAAATTGTACGACTGTAGCTCAGTTGGTTAGAGCACTACCTTGACATGGTAGGGGTCGGTGGTTCGAATCCACTCAGTCGTACCAATTCAAAAAATATAAACTCAAGAAAATCTTCTCCCTACTTTTATAGCGCTTTCCTTGGGTCAATAAATAGAATCAACTGAGTTGTGAAAATTAAAACTTATAAAGTTGCTAGTCAGAGAGCGCACCAAGTACATACACAAGTGGCGCATTCCAATTAATCGCAACCTCGTTAGTTGAAAAGCTACACCAATCGTCAACGTATGATTTTGCTGGCTCATTGAATAAGTAGTTACAATTATCTTGTTGTCCTGAATGAGGGCCTCCTACAAGCATTCCTGGTACAGGCGCAACAGCATTATCACTGTGTGAAATTCGATGATGTGGATACAAAGGTGTTTTAGTGCCAAACCCAGTAACAAAAGAGTACCCCGTAGGGTTTCGCCCTAATACATAATCGACAAGTCCATGAGCTGCATTTTTATAATCGTTATTTTTATTTATCTGAGCGGCTTGTAGCAAAACCATCGCTTTATTTAACGCGGCTGAGTTACTCCCCCATACAAAGTCTGATTTTTGCATAGCAACATTGTATGGACTGCTTTTATGTTGGTTTAAATATATATCAGCTAAGTCATTTTGCTTTATTTTAAGGGCTTCGTATTCTTGTTTAGATAATAAGTCCTTTGCTTTAAACAGCAAACTACTCAAAGAAAGGTACGATACATTTCGCCACGCTGGAGCCACGTAATCAATATTTATCTCTTTATAAATAGTGTAAAAGTTTTTATTTTTAGTGGTTATAAATAACTCTGCAGCGGCCCAAGCAAATTCATCCTTTAAATAATGATCTCCATATTCACCGCTTTTAATATCACTTGGTTGCTCGTAATATCGTGTTTGGTTTAGAAGCGCCCAACGCCATGCTTTTATGGCTGCATTTGAATATTGCTTACTCTTATTGGGGTAGTAAGGTTCAATCACCCGGCTAGCCATCGAAAGCGTAGCTGCAAAATTAAGGCTTGCTGCTGTTGATTTCCCTATTATTAAGCGTGGGCGTTGATCTTCATGTGGCATTTCATTCCCTGGCCATTCACGAGTTGTTAGCTTATGATATACACCCCCATCATCGCTTTGCATAGTGATCAGCCATTCAAGATTCCATAGGGCTTCGTTTATAATATCAGGAACGTTATCTTCAGATTCAGGTATGTTTAGGGTTTGTTTTTTATAAACATCAGGGTAATGTTCAAACGCTGCAAGCAGTGTATACGTGCTAATACCTGAGTTAACAACATACTTGCCATAGTCGCCTGCATCATACCAACCTTTTTGTGAGTCTATTCGTTTGCCTTTGTACCTTGGCTCAGCAGAAGGATGATAACCAATAATGTCATCTTTATGACCCATTGGTCTTGCATAAATTCCCGCGAACTTCTCTTCAATAGGAGTACTAGAGCGGTTCAAATAATAATATCTTAAAGCGGCTTTACTAAGTGAATCATAAACATCATCACTAATTCGAAATAATGAAGAATCTGCAACACCCTTTACACGCAAAAAATAGTGACCCGAAGTGACAACTTCAGAAAAATCGGCAAGCTTGTGACCATCATTGCCAGAAAGAGTCCATATTTTAGCTGCGCTCAACTGAGCGGTATAAACCACCTTGTTCGTTTTCGCATTAATTACATCAAATTGCGAAGCTGTTACGTTCGGTATTGCAACAATTTTTTCACTTTTATTTAAGTAGCCTAATTGATTAATTGCAATTTGCTGATTTGAGGATAACTTACTTAATTTACTGGGATTTTTTTTTACTAATACCGAGCAAGAGGTCAGAGCAAGCACATTCAGTAGCAGTAATGATAAAATAATATGTTTCATATGACCCTTTCGTATAAATAATGTCGAAGCAAAAAATAGAGCACTTGCTATTAAGTTATAATAAGTGCTCTTGTTTATTATTCACTGCACTTTAAAGTGGCCATTTTTTGCGCATTGGGTTCAAATTGAACATTAGCAATTCGTATTTTAGCTGCGCCTTCGCTTGTTAACACAAAGGGGGCACTCGAGCGTTCAAACTCCACTCCACTTTTAGCAAAGCATAATAAATCTATAGAAACGGTATTCCAGGTGTTCAATTTAAACTCTTTTAGCATGGGCGAAATATTCAGCTCTGCGCATTTACCTTTTGCGCATCCCATTTGAACATAAAGTTCATTTCTAGGAGGGGTTTCGACTCTCACATCAAACGTTAGCGCGCTTTTATTGATCAAATATTGAGATAGATCTTCTCGGTACCAGGATGAGCTAATCAGTACAGAAGCATTATTAGCACCACTCCACGTAAATTCTTTTGCATCACCTTGAATATTTTTATCGGCTTCAATCATCGTTAAGCCTTTAATATTTCCTGATGGCGTGTGGATGTCTTTTGTTTGTCCACCTGACTGCAATTGATAATTCCAGTCCCCTTTCGCTCTTCCTTGCATTATTTGATAAGGGGTGTTGACAGGTGTTTCAAAAATAAAGTCATTCTTTGTACTTAATTTATTAAGCATCACATTATCTTTATAGGTTAACCCAAATCCATATGCAAAAAGTGGATCATAGTTTTCATCGTAACGATTTAATACAACTTGTGATGCATATTTAGGCCATGAAAAGGAAAGCTTACCTTTAAAATCAAATTGAATATTGCCCTCATTATCTTTAAACAAAACATCAGCTACACCAACACCTTCACTACCAGGTAGCCAAGCTGCTACAAACGAATCTGATGCATTGATTTCTCTGTTTACCCATAAAGGTCTGCCCGATAAAAACACCGATACAACTTTTATACCTTGTGATTTTAATGACTCGATTAATTTGGCGTCACGGTGAGAATGAGCCTGATAAGCAATTGATTTTAGATCGCCAATCCACTCTGCATACGGATTTTCACCAAACACAACAATGGCAACATCTGGTTTTACATCAAAACTACCATCAGGGCTTAGCACTGCATTGCCGCCCGCTTTGTTTACCGCTTGCTTTATACCATCAAAAATTGACGTTCCCCCTGGAAAATCAGATTTAACATTACCTTCGCCTGTCCAGTTAATTGTCCAACCACCCGTTTGCTTACTCATATTTTCAGCACCATCACCCGCAATTAATACCTCACTATTTGGGTTAAGTGGTAAAAGGTTATTATTATTTTTCAACAACACTAACGATTCTCTAACTGCTTGCCTAGCAATTGCTTTGTGCTCAGGTGTTGTGGTCAACTAATTCCGGACAGTGAATTAAGTTTTTCTTCTGCTACAGCTGGGGCAACCATTTGATTATAGCTATGTGGTCTGTGCCAGTTATAGTAATTCATCAAATAATAGCTAATATCTTTTTCAGCATCTTGATAATTACTATAACCTAATGATGGAACCCATTCCGTTTTTAAACTTCTAAATAGGCGCTCCATCGGGGCATTATCCCAGCAATTTCCTCGGCGACTCATGCTTTGTTTTATACGGTAACGCCACAGCCTTTGTTGAAACCTTTTGGCGCTGTACTGACAGCCTTGGTCTGAATGAAACATTAGCCCAGATGGCCTGCCCCGTTGCTCGTATGCTCTATCTAATGCTTTAATAACTAAGTTAGTATCAGGCTTATCAGACATTGCCCAGCCAACCACGCGACGAGCAAATAAGTCGATAATAACAGCCAGATAAGACCATTTATTACCCGTCCAAATATAGCTTATATCTCCACACCAAATGTGGTTTGGACCATCAACGTCAAACTCACGATTGAGTATGTTTGGAATGTCTGCTCGCTCCACCGTCGCTAATTTATATGAATGAGGCCCTGGTTGTTTACAGACTAATTACAGGTCACGCATGATACGGCGTACCTTAAAGACACCAACAGGTAAGTCTGCGTCCTTTAGCATCGCCACCAACGTGCGGCTACCGGCAGCTCCACGACTGAGCGAAAATAACTCATTAATCGTCGACCTAAGTTGCACCTCTTCAAGCTTAATTGATGTCTCACGCTGCTTAAAATCATAAAAGCTCGAACGCGGAACATCAAACACGCTACAGACCATTTCTACAGACTCATGCTCACTTAAATGGCCAATCAACGAATATTGTTCATCTCGTCTGACATTAAGAGAGCGGTAGCCTTTTTTAAAATTGTTTTTTCTCTTTCAAGTCGATTAACTTTAGCTTCAAGCTCCTGAATTTTTTGTTGCTCAGGGGTAAGCGCTTTAGAGTTTGGTGTTGTGCCACCACGCTCATCTTGTAATTGCTTAACCCAGCGACGAAGGGCTGTTTCACCGACTTCTAGTGAGCGAGCAGCTTCTGGGAATGAATATCCTTCATCAAGGACTAATTTTGCTGAATCAAGTTTAAACTCTTGAGAAAAAGAGCGACGTTGTTTTGTCATAGAACACCTCTGTTTGAGTGGTAATAATACCACCTAAATTGGTGTCCGGTTTCATTGAATCACAACATCTGCGTTTGTAACGCTGTAAAGTGATGTATCAAACGCTTCAGTTGGTGCCTGGTTTTTAATGTGTACTTCCCATCCTCGGGCGTTTTTTCCGACTAAAAAATCACCGTGGTAAAAGCCATTAGTTGCAAAAATAAACGGGTCAAGTAGCGTACCGGGAGATGCACTTTTAGCTTTTGGTTCTTTTAAAGGAATGCTCATGCTAAAGGTAACTTTTACGTTTTCATCGCAATTATCTTCTGTTCTAAAGTAACTACAGCCCGACTCTTTTGAAACGTGAGCCCAGGTATCTTGCATGAAAATGAGGATAGCTTCGTTTCTACCTGCCTCCAAAGGACTCGCTGTTTGCGGTTGCCCGTCAATAATAAAGCTAATTGCATCTTCATCTACTTCGTCTCGTAAAATAGTGTGAGTGGTATTATTGACAGTTTCTTTTAATCTCACAGCAAAGCCATTATGGTATGTGGCTCCAATACCAATTAGTTGACCATCTATTTTATAGCCAACCACATTACTCCCTTCCATAAGCTGTGTGGTTCTGTAATTGAGCACTAGATCATTAAAGTCGTAATCACCTGCAAACGGCCATCTATCCTCAAATGCAAGGGTTACCCAGTCATTTTCGCCAGGGTAAACAGCGCTTGCATAAGTGGTAATTTCGTAATCTTCTACTTCGCCGCCCAGCACACCGCCTGTTGCCGTGATCAGCGACGCCTCTGTGCCATCGGTGACTCTGAATCGAGCCCATGTTTGGCCCGCTTTAGTGTTACTTGGCACCGTGATTAAAATGCTGTTATCGCCTTCATTTATGGCACGTTTAGTTACCATTCTTTCGTCTTCAGTAAAACGGCCATTTTGGTCCCAATCAAACCACGCATATAAAAAGCCAGAAGTAGACGCGTTAACAATAATTTGCGAGTCTTGCCCTGCCGAAATCGCCGTTACAAAACTTACGCCATCGTCTGAATCGTCAATAGGAGACAATAGTAAATCGGCATTGGTATTAATGTTTTCACCATCCACCGAGCTTCCCAAATAAATTAAATCTGAGCCGGTACTATTAGGGTCAAATAAATGCCTTGCGCCACTTTGCTCAAGGCTTGTGTTGTAAGGCGCTGGCGCGTCACCAAAATCAATTGAGCTATCAGTTACTTTTACTTCGGCAATGGCACAGCGCGCACCGTCGTTTTGACTTGATTTAGGCCCCGATGTAAATACATTTGCCACCGGGGTGTAGCCAACGACTGGGCTAACACTTAAATCAACTTTATGGATTTTACCGCTTTTATTGTTACTAAAATAAAACTGGCCCTTCACATCAAAATAAGCCGCGCCAAATGCGCCAGTATCATCGCCTACATCAACTTGAGTAATTAACGTATGGGTATTTGCTGCAATATCTATTTCGTATAAATTGCCATTTGGCTCAACCGCATATAAAAGGTTACTAGCTGGGTGAAAGGCAAAGTCATAAATAGACAATTTCCAAGTGTTTGTATTGGTTAACAAACTTGCCGTAATAGATGCATCTAAGTCACCATCTAAATTAATACCATATAGGCCAAAGTTAGGATGATAAACATAATAGGTAGCTCGTTGGTCATTGCCCTCACCTACAACTTGTATATCACCGACGTAAAAATTAGTGGCAGGTAAACCTTGTACGTTTAGCCGCTTCATTTCGTAGTTGCTGCCAAGCTGCACTACGCTACCAGGCGTTTGCTTACTGTAACCGTACATGTATTGATCTTTATAATTAAAACCAACTGCATTAACGCTGTTAGTATTTAATTCGTTAGCGAACGTTAGCTGCGATGCTAAAACGGTAGGTTTAGCTGAAACTAAATCTATTCCGTATAGTTGCGCGTTAGCATCTTGCATTAAAAATGCCTGGCTGGGGCAAGACTCGAATGGTTGACTGAGCACAGCGCATGGAAATATAACTAAGCATGCTGTTGCAAGTTTATTTAGTTTCATAATTTAGCCCTTAAAAAGTTAAGTAATTAAACTGTTGCAGGGTCTATTCCAAAACTTAACTTTATGAATTTATTATAAATAAAATAAATTCAGTATAATCCTAATGCAGTTTGCAATTGACAAGTTTGCATTTTGCAAAATGTGAGAGAATACACTCGCATGTTTACTTACAATTTAAGTATTATTTTTTACCAATAACTATGCTTTACTATTATTGGTTTACGCTAATTAGCTGAGCTTTTTGATTAAGGGGGAAAAATGAGCATTGTTACAGATATATTTTTATGGCTTTTAATTGAAACAGCCTTCGGTTTCTTGTTTTATGCAACAGGTTGTATGCTGTTAAAAGTTACAACGTTTGGAAGCTATAAAATGGAATTTAAAGATTATGCTAGTTTTAAACAAAGGAAATCCAATAAAGTAGTGCCGGTTATTGCGCTAGGCGTTGGCTTCTATATAACTATGATTACCCTGCTCGCTTTCATTAATAGTTAACTACATAGCTAAAAAACACGTTAGCGCTTATCACTGGTTAAATGGATGTTGCACGCAACACACCCATATGAGTAGCTCCCACAATTTAACAAAACAATGGGGATAACTCTCACTCATTTTCAAAACATTAAATATATTTTTTACTGCACTAATTAGTACTAACCTTGCACCTAAAGTGTTCGTTTTTAAATCTCTAAATCCTAAAAGCACATTAATATAACTATTAATCAACAGCTTAAAGTTATGGCTAGGTTATTGCTTTATTGAACACTAAGCACGTTAATTAACGGCATACATATTGGTTGAAAAAGCAACCAGAGGCAAAGAGGCCCGTACACAATTGTATTTAATTACAATTGTGACGGGCTTTTTTGTGTGTAAAATTTAAACCGTCACTGAAGGAATGCCTAATGCAAACCGCGCAAAAAATACTAATAATTGGCAATGGTATGGTCGGACATCATTTTGTAGAAAAAATGCGCCAAAGCGATGCTAACGCAAACATCACCGTTTTGTGTGGTGAAGCAAATTTAGCTTACGACCGTGTTTATTTATCAAGCGTATTTGATGGTAAAACAGCAAACGATTTAGCGCTAACAACTTTAGAAAATTATCAACAACTCAATATTAATGTATTCACTAACCAATGGGTTGAAGGCATAGATAGAGTAAACAAAGTTGTTAATACTCAAACAGGCGATCAATACCCGTACGATAAGCTTGTACTTGCTACGGGCTCGTTCCCGTTTGTCCCGCCAATTAAGGGAAACGATCAACCACATTGTTTAGTTTATCGCACCCTAGAGGATTTAGAGCAAATAAAAGCCAGTGCCGCAGCCAGTAAAAGTGGTGTAGTTATTGGTGGTGGTTTATTAGGACTTGAAGCCGCGAACGCCATTAAACAATTAGGACTTGATACACATGTTGTTGAATTTGCGCCGCAGCTTATGGCTGTCCAGCTAGACGAGCAAGGCGGCACGCTATTAAAAAATAAAATAGAAAAACTGGGTGTGACTGTTCATACATCAAAAGCGACCAGCGAAATAGTTAAAGGTGAAACTAGCCGCTTTAGATTAAACTTTTCAGACGACACTTATTTAGAAACCGACTTAATTCTATTCTCTGCCGGTATTCGTCCTTATGATCAGCTAGGTAAAGTGGCTGATCTAGAGCTTGGGGAGCGTGGCGGTATAGTTATCAATAACCAGTGCCAAACATCAGACCCTGATATTTTGGCTATTGGCGAATGTGCCCTATGGGACAAAAAGTTATTTGGCTTAGTGGCGCCGGGTTACAACATGGCTCGCGTTGCAGCAAGCCAGCTAAGTGGCGGCGAGCTTGAGTTTTTAGGTGCAGATATGAGCACTAAATTAAAACTATTAGGTGTAGAAGTAGGATCTATTGGTGATGCGCATGCAAAAACGCCCAACTGCAAAGAGCTCATTTATCAAGATCCAATTAGAGATTGCTACAAAAAAATTATATTAAATGAAACTGGCGATAAGCTTTTAGGCGCTGTCCTTGTTGGCGATACCAGTGATTACGATACGCTACTTCAATACATGTTAAACGACATGGACTTACCAGAGCACCCTGAATGTTTAATTTTACCAGATAGCGCCGGCGCCCCTTCTCTTGCGGGCAGCGCCCTACCCGATACAGCCACTATTTGTTCGTGTCATAACGTGAGTAAAGGCGACATTGTGGGAGCTATTGATGGTGGCTCATGCGATTTAGCCTCAGTTAAATCATGCACCAAAGCTGCCAGCGGTTGCGGTGGTTGTGCAGCGTTACTTAAATCGGTAGTTGACGACGAACTGGCAAGTCGAGGCGTTGAAGTAAATAATCACCTCTGTGAGCACTTCGCGTATTCGCGTCAAGAATTACTCCATGTGGTTAAAGTAGAAAGCATCAAAACTTTTGATGATTTAATAGCTAAACATGGCAGCGGCCATGGCTGTGAAATATGTAAACCCGCAGTGGCCTCTATTTTAGCCTCAACATGGAACGATTTTATCCTAGAGCCAACACATGTAGGTCTTCAAGATACAAACGACACCTTCCTTGCCAATATGCAAAAAGACGGCTCTTACTCTGTTGTACCGCGTATTGCTGGTGGTGAAATTACACCCGACAAACTCATTGTCATCGGTCAAGTAGCTAAAGACTTTAATCTTTATTGTAAAGTGACTGGCGGACAACGCATCGATTTATTTGGTGCACGTTTAGAAGAGCTGCCTGTTATTTGGGAAAGACTGATTGATGCTGGCTTTGAGACAGGTCACGCTTATGGTAAATCTCTGAGAACGGTTAAGTCTTGCGTAGGAAGTACATGGTGTCGTTATGGCGTACAAGACAGTGTAGGTCATGCCATCGATATCGAAAACCGTTATAAAGGATTGCGCTCTCCTCATAAAATAAAAATGGCAGTGTCAGGCTGTACCCGCGAATGTGCTGAAGCACAAAGTAAAGACATTGGTATCATAGCAACTGAAAATGGATGGAACTTATACGTGTGTGGTAACGGTGGCATGCGCCCTCGCCATGCAGACTTATTTGCTACCGACTTAGATACAACCACGCTTATAAAATACATTGACCGTGTATTGATGTTTTACATAAAAACCGCCGACAAGTTACAGCGTACTTCAGTATGGATGGAGAACTTAGAGGGCGGCCTTGATTATCTCAAAAGTGTAGTGATTGACGACAGTTTAGGTATTTGCCAAGAGCTTGAAGAACAAATGGATTTGGTAGCGAATACATACGCATGTGAGTGGAAAAAAACAGTAGACAATCCAGAAGCAACAAAACGCTTTCGCCAATTTGTTAATAGCCCACAAACCGATGACAACATTTTGTTTGTGCAAGAACGTAATCAAATTCGCCCAGCCACAGACGCTGAAAAACGCGAACAACAGATAACTCAAAACCGTATTGCGGTAACAGAAACACAAGAGGAGCAAGCTGATGTCTTGGCATAATATTGGAACAACCGATTGCCTTGTTGCTAACAGCGGCGTATGCGCACTAGTTAAAAACCAACAAGTGGCTATTTTTTACCTACCACAAAATGAATGCCCTTTATTCGCAGTCGGTAACTATGATCCTATCGGTAAAGCGAATGTGTTATCGCGCGGAATTATAGGCTCTTTCAGTAATAAATTTGTTGTGGCTTCACCTTTATATAAACAGCATTTTTGTTTAGAAACAGGCCAATGTCTTGAAGATGAGTCAATTCAAGTCCCCGTGTTTGATATTAAAATTGAAGACGGCAACGTATTTATAAACGCTGAGCCTAAAGCAATAGCAGCTGTAGCTTAGAGGAATAATTATGAGTGTGCTCTCTTATTTTTCGGGTGTTGAAAACATCTGGTTAAACAAAGTAATTAACAAGCTAACCAATGGGGTTGAGTTTACCGACAAAAAAGCTAAAAATGGCCATGTTTATATTATTGGTGCGGGCCCAGGCGATGCCGAACTCATTACGGTTAAGGCTCAGCGATTAATTCAATCTGCCGATATTATTTTGTATGACTGGCTAGTAAGTGAAGATTTACTAAACACACTACCTAAAAAAGCACAGCGAGTATTCGTAGGCAAACGCGCTGGTAAACACTCTATGTCGCAAGCGAATATTTGTGATCTTTTAGTTAAGTATGCTCAACAAGGGTTAAATGTAGTGCGCTTAAAAGGCGGCGACCCGAGCATTTTTGCTCGTATAAATGAAGAAGCTGACGCGCTAACACAAAATAATATTAGTTTTGCAATTGTTCCTGGTGTGACAACCGCTTGCGCTGCATCGGCATATACAGGTATTCCCTTAACTGCTCGTGATGTAGCTCGCAGTGTAACTTTTTTAACCGCTCAATTTGCCGATCCTAAAAAGTTACCTAATTGGCAAAATTACACATTTATGCAAGGTAAAAACAACCCAACACTTGTTGTTTACATGGGGCTGAGTAGGCTTAACGAATTATGTGAAGGCTTAAAATCAGTAGGTTGGCCCGACAACACTTCTATTGCCTTAATAGAAAATGCAACAACAACTAACCAAAAAATAATAACAGGGTCTATTAACGATATATCGAATAATGAATCAGTAGCTACGTTAATGGGGCCAACGCTCATTATCATTGGTGAAGTAGTTAATCATACAATGAATATTGACCCAGCGCTTTTAGTGCAACATGTTAACGCTTAACGCACTATCCGTGCTTATTCTTCCCCAGGAATAAGCGCGTTTTTTAATACCGGTACACCGTGTGGCAAAACTCTTTTTTAATGCACCAAAAAGGGGCTTTTCGTGTTGCTAAAA
>NZ_NTLW01000029.1:0-1786 GCF_002632075.1 Pseudoalteromonas sp. ESRF-bin5
TTTTCACGCGCTGGGTATATTAGGCGCTCGTTAAGTGCCGGTGTTAAAGGGTTCATATTAAAAGAAGCCCCAAGTGACGAACTAATCAACGCGCTTAAAAAGGTAATGCAAGGTCAAAAGGTAATTGACCCAGAGCTTGCGATTAACGCTCTAGACGACGCCGACCCACTTACCGACAAAGAACGAAAAGCATTAAAGCTTGCAAGCGATGGCCTTAAAACGAGCGAAATAGCCACACAGTTATTTATAAGTGAAGGGACAACGCGTAACTATTTGTCTGACGCCATCGCCAAACTTAATGCAACAAACCGAATCGACGCAGCACGTATAGCTAAACAAAAAGGGTGGTTATAAACACATGTGATTAAGGTTTATAAATTTAACACAAACCCTTACTATATTAGCCATAACAATAAAGAAACGAACAGCGCTTAAAACAAGCTTAAAATGCGCTAAAAGAGGGTTAAATGGCAAACTTAATAGATTTAACAGTAAAAAACAGTGTCGCAATATTATCGATGAACACCGCAGAAAATCGACACAATCCAGCGTTTTTGGCTGAATTTAATTTACACCTTGATCATATTGAGGCTGATAAAAGCATTCATTCGGTTGTGCTCACTTCGGCAAGCGACAAAAGCTGGTCGTTGGGTATTGACCTTGAGTGGATGGCAAATCCAAGCATTTTACCAGCGGCTATTTCTGACTTTATGTTGCAAATAACACAGTTACTACAACGTATTGTTACGTTTCCTATGCCTGTTATTGCCGCCCTTAACGGCCATACGTATGGTAATGGTGCTGTACTGGCTTGTGCCTGCGACTTTAGATTTATGAAGTCAGACAAAGGCTTTTTTTGCTTTCCAGAGGTTGATGTATTGGTCCCTTTTGTACCGTCTATGTTTCCTATAATTAATAAAGCGATACCGCAAACCTTTTTTAATAGGCTAGCAATGACGGGCGAACGCGTGGGCGCGCAACAACTGTTTGAAAATAACGTAATAGAAGCGGTATTTAACGATAACGACGAACTACAAGCCGGCGTTTATGAGTTTGCAGCGCAGTTTAATAAAAACCGTTGGATTTACGCTCAAAACAAATCGCAAATGAATAAACACATTTTACACACTATAAAAGAAGAAGACCCAGCCTTTATCGATAACGTGAGTAAAATGTTGTACAAAAATTTGCATAAAACTAAGTAATAACTGAGTTAACGGATGCAGCTTAATCACAATGACATAATTAAGCTGCATAATTAAGCACGCATTAAGGCCCGGTACGCTAAGTTTTCTAAAACTAAATAACCGATAAATGCGCTTTGTTTAAAGATTAAGTGCTTTTACCTGTCTCATTTTACGTATATGGGTTAAAATACTTCCATAACCAACTAACAAGATAGTGAATGTCAAACCAAGATCCAAATCTCAGTCGAGAACAAGAAAAGTACGAAAACCCCGTCCCTAGCCGTGAGTTTATACTTACTCATCTTCAAGAGCGTTCAAAACCTGCTAACTACGCACAGTTATGCGAAGAACTAGCCGTGAATGACGAAGAGCGTCAAATTGCATTTAAACGTCGCCTTCGTGCCATGGAGCGCGATGGTCAGTTATATTTTAATAAATTTAAATGTTATGCACTGATTGACGAAGCCGGTTTAACCAAAGGCAAAGTAATAGGCCACAGAGACGGTTTTGGCTTTTTAGAAGTTGAAGGCGAGAACAAAGATTGGTTTATTGCCAAACATCAAATGAACATGGTGTTACATGGCGACATTGTACTAGCT
>NZ_NTLW01000018.1:0-1071 GCF_002632075.1 Pseudoalteromonas sp. ESRF-bin5
GATACTTGTTTCAATAAAGTAAAATAGTCTTTACCCATTGCTACTTTGTCACTTGCAAGCCCACTTAACACTTCTAAGTCAGCAATTGACTCAGGTATAAAGTGACTTAAGCGATCTCTAAAATCAACTTCTTTCCATAGCGATAACGCATCAACAGCACTAAGCTTACTGCCATTATTTAAAGCATGTTCAATGAGCGTAAAATAGCGTTTGCTAAAAAATAAATTAAATAATGAAAGCGGTGTTTCAACTGCATTTTGTGCGGCAACACTTGCGTATTTCTCTAAACGCTGACACAACAATAGCACTAAGCTCTCTGGAGTATATTCGTTATCGTAAAAGTGGCTTTTCATTGCGCCTACGTATGCCTGTGCATCTTCGTCGTATTCACAAATATGTTGAAAATAGCATTCTTCAAAAGGTTCAAGCGGTGTTAACCACGCCAAATAATAAATCGGGGGCAAAACAGTGGTACACACACCATCGTCTTCATTGGTAGAACGACAAGCTGGCCAAGCTTCTAAAGCATCTAAAATAAAGGCACCGTTTTGCTCTACAAGGCCTTTAATGAGTAACGGATATTCCTTTGGCCAAATCAGTACATTTTCCATTAAAACAACACAACTCCAGTGTAGCTTGGGTAAGTGGTCAGGTTATAACAGCTTTCAGCTGACACCACGCTTAATCAAAGAGGCGATATTCTAGCACACCCAGATCGCCACGCTAGAACAAAGTAGATGAATAATGAAAAATATAAAAGCAGCCAAGTAAGTAATTACATGGCTGCTTTTTAGGTTGGAGTTGGGCTTAATCTCTTCCACACAAAAAGATTAATTATTTATTCTTTAACTCGCTAATTACTTGGTCAATGCCTACATCTGAAATGCGCTGAATTATCTCTTTTTACTTAGCACTTAAAAGCGAAATACCCTCGGCTACAATATCATACACCTTCCATTGGTTATCTTTACCTAGGCGTAACTTAAAGCTTAAATCAATTGTGGGGGCGTTAGGCTCTATAATTTGCGTATTAACCGTGGCATATTCTGAATCGCTTTGTGCATTATTGTG
>NZ_NTLW01000085.1:0-4766 GCF_002632075.1 Pseudoalteromonas sp. ESRF-bin5
TGGTATCGGTTGTGTAGGCCAGTTAATGGATCATGCAGCGCAAGGTGGCGTAATTGAAGTTCGGCTTGCTTACGCTCGTGAATGTTATCAATAGTGACAGTGATCGTTGCATTATTGCGTCTGTTTTTAATTAGCTGCAACCTACATTCAACCCAAATTTGGCCACCGTTTTTATGTTGGAGTTTTATTTCTATTTGCTGATGATCGTTCCCACCACCGAGTATATCGTCGATGGTTGCTTTGAGCTTTATCTGACATTCACCAGTATAAAATTGCGTTAGGCTTTTTTGCAGGCTTGTTTTAACGCCAAAACCACTTAAGGTTTCCCAGGCTGGATTTATAAAGCGAATTTTTCCTAACTGGTCGAGCTCAAGAACAACAGTATTAAGGTGCAATAATATGCGCTGATGAGCTGAGAATAGTTCTTTATACCTCACTTCGCTTACGCTTAACTGCTCTACTTTTTGAGCAAATTCAGCGTAGCTCACCATAAAGTCTTCTCGACGAGCGGCATGATCACATACTTTATTTAAAAATGAAGGTTCGTAAGGGGAGCGAATAAAATCGGTTACGCCCGATAACAAAAGCTGTTCGGCATAATCTGCATCAGCGCTATCTATAATAGTAACAATGGCTTGCTTTGGGTTATGTTGTAAAATATTTTCGACAAGCAAGCTAGATTCATCGGTTTTTTCTTGAGTGGTATCAAGCAGTACGATTGAGAACTGTTGTTGGTTGTACTGGTTCAGTGCGGCTTTACACGTTGTGACATGTGTAATAGCAAAATTTAGTTTTAGTTCTTCAGTTATAGACTCCGCTTTATTTGTCTGGGGCTCTAACAAAAGTAGGTTTAGTCGACTGCTTTTTTCTAAATGTGTAGATAAAACATTAGCCAGAACTTGCGGTAGCATATCTTGGTTTTCAAAAGGCAAAACAGTATCGATTCCGTAACTACGGGCGGTTGTTTCTGCAATTCGTTCGCAGTAAGTCGGGGGCATCAACAAAATAGGGGTGTTTTTAGGGGTTTTTAATAGCCCTGAGCGAATCATACGAGAAAAACGCCAACCGTCTATTTTACCCACATTTAATCCAGTGATAATAATATCAACCGGTTGTTGCTTAAGAGTTTTAAGAGCTTCCTGGCTATCATTTGCTTCAATAAAGCTAAATACGTTAAGCTTTTTTAAAGTATCTTTAATCACCCTGCGCTCAGCACGGCTTGCATTTAAAATCAGCAAATTTAATTGTTCTGCCACGCAGGAGATCCTAAAAATCGTAATTTACTACCATTACTAAGGGTAATAAGTTTTGTTAGTAAGAACAAGTAGATTTGAATAATCCCCCCGAATAGAGGGATGCTCAGGTTTACAGTAGTTGGATTGGCTTCTTGAGCTTAATTGACGATAGATATACACTTGGCGCGATTTTTAATGATGTGGATTACCAACTATGCGCGTAGCTGACTTTAGTTTTGACTTACCCGATGAATTAATTGCTCGCTTTCCAAAAAAAGATCGTACGAGTAGCCGCTTATTAAGCCTCGATGGTCCAACAGGGGAGATAAGCCATAAAGTATTTAGTGATATTCTTGAGCTAGTTAACGAAAACGACTTACTCATTTTTAATAATACGCGAGTAATACCAGCACGTATGTTTGGCCAAAAAGCATCGGGCGGTAAGGTTGAGGTACTTGTAGAACGAGTATTGGATGAACACCGAGTGCTTGCTCATGTTCGTGCAAGTAAATCATTAAAACCAGGCAATGAGGTTATCTTAGAAGGCAAAGCTAAAGCCACTATGATTGCCCGTCACGACACCTTATTTGAGCTGGAATTTGATCACAGCAAAAATGTACTCGACACACTTAACGATATTGGTCATATGCCGTTACCGCCTTATATTGACCGACCAGATGACGAAGCTGACCGCGAACGTTATCAAACAGTATATGGTGAAAAACCAGGGGCTGTGGCAGCACCTACAGCGGGTTTACATTTTGACGAGCCGCTTATGGCTGCGCTAAAAAATAAAGGTGTAAACATGGCCTTTGTCACGTTACACGTAGGCGCAGGTACATTTCAGCCGGTACGTGTAGAGACCATTGACGAACATGTAATGCACTCAGAATACATTGAAGTACCACAAGATGTTGTGGACGCTGTAGCACAGACTAAAGCGAGCGGTGGGCGAGTGATTGCTGTTGGTACTACATCAATGCGTTCGCTCGAATCAGCTGCAAAAATACATGGCGGTAAATTAGATACTTACTTTGGCGATACCGATATTTTTATTTTTCCGGGTTACCAATTTAACGTCGTCGATGCCATGGTCACTAATTTCCATTTACCTGAGTCAACGTTAATTATGTTGGTGAGCGCGTTCAGCGGACAAGACAACATAATGGGTGCCTACAACAAAGCAATAGAACAAAAATATCGCTTTTTTAGTTATGGCGATGCTATGTTTTTAACACGTAAATAGCGCTGTTTTATTTATTATCAAATATAACTAACACTCAACCCCAGCATACTTGCTGGGGTTTTTAGTTGCATATGATTATAACGAGCGAATTTACCGCAGCTAATAGTATTAGCAGTGCAAAAAGGGTAGAATCGAGCGGTTAAATTATAGCTTGTTGGACTGTTTTTCCGACATTGAGGATGATATGAAATTTGAATTAGACCGCACCGACGGTAAAGCGCGTCGTGGCCGCTTGATTTTTGACCGTGGTGTAATAGAAACACCTGCATTTATGCCAGTAGGTACTTACGGTACTGTTAAAGGCATGACACCTGATGAAGTTAAAGCAACAGGTGCGCAAATTTGTTTAGGTAATACCTTTCACTTAATGCTTCGCCCTGGTACTGAAATTATTAAGCAGCACGGCGATTTGCACGACTTTATGAATTGGGACTTTCCAATTTTAACTGACTCAGGCGGCTTCCAAGTATTTAGTCTTGGCGCAATGCGTAAAATTACCGAAGAAGGTGTTTTGTTTCAGTCACCTGTAAACGGTGACCAAATAATGATGTCGCCAGAAAAATCAATGGAAGTGCAACGTGATTTAGGGTCAGATATTGTAATGATATTTGACGAATGTACCCCATACCCAGCTACTGAAAAAGAAGCTAAGGACTCTATGGAGCTGTCTCTTCGTTGGGCTAAACGCTCAAAAGAAGGCCACGGCGATAACCCTTCTGCGTTATTTGGTATTATTCAAGGTGGTATGTACCCAGAATTACGTGCACAATCACAAGCCGGTTTAGAAGAGATTGGCTTTGACGGCTATGCATTGGGTGGTTTGTCAGTTGGTGAACCTAAAAACGAAATGATGAATATTCTTGATCATTGTGCGTACAAAATGCCTGAAAATAAGCCGCGTTACTTAATGGGTGTTGGCAAGCCAGAAGATTTGGTTGAATCGGTACGCCGTGGCATAGATATGTTTGACTGTGTTATGCCAACGCGTAATGCGCGTAATGGTCACTTATTTATTACCACTGGTATTATTAAAATACGTAACGCAGTGCATAAAACAGATACTGGTCCACTCGACCCTGATTGTGATTGCCATACGTGTAAAAATTACTCGCGTGCTTATTTACATCACCTTGATAAATGTAACGAAATTTTAGGTGCACGACTAAACACAATACATAACTTACGTTACTATCAACGTGTTATGGAAGGCCTGCGCAATGCAATTAGCGAAGGTAAACTAGAAGAATTTGTAAAAGATTTTTACGCTCGCCGCGGCCAAGAAGTGCCAGAGCTTGCAGATATAAAAAATTAAACTTTAAATTTAAAGAGGAAGTATTATGAGTTTATTTATTTCAAACGCACACGCATCAGCTGGCGCACCTGCAGCCGGTGGCGGCATGGAAATGCTAATCATGTTAGCTATTTTCGGTTTAGTTTTTTACTTTTTAATTTACCGCCCACAAGCTAAGCGTGTTAAAGAGCATAAAGGCTTAATGAATGCGATGGCTAAAGGCGATGAAGTACTAACCCAAGGTGGTTTAGTAGGTAAAATTGTTAAAATTGCAGAAGATAAAGATTTCATCGTTATCTCTTTAAATGAGCAAGCAGAAGTTACAGTTCAAAAAGCGTCTGTATCTGCTGTATTGCCAAAAGGCACAATGAAGTCGCTATAAAAATAATAAGGACGACCCCGTGTTAAACAAGTTTCCAGTGTGGAAGTATTTACTTGTTTTAGCTGTGGTTGCCATTGGCCTTTTATATGCCTCTCCAAACTTGTATGGCCGTGACCCGGCTATACAAGTTTCGGGCGCTAAAGGTGCTGATGTTGATCTCAGTGTAGTAGACAAAGTAAACGCAACCCTTAAAAAACATAACGTAGCAGTTAAATCAACTAAGCTTGAAGGCGGGCAAATACTTGTTCGTTTTAAAAATGTTGAAGAGCAATTAAAAGCACAAGATTTACTGCGTGACTCGCTAAGTGACGATTACATTTCAGCCATTAATATGGCGCCGGCTCAACCTCTTTGGTTAAAATCCCTTGGCGGAAATCCAATGAAGTTAGGTCTAGATTTAAGTGGTGGCGTACATTTCACCATGGAAATCGACATGGCAACAGCGGTTGATAACCAGCTTGAGCAAATGGAGCAAGATTTCCGTAGCGATCTACGCGAAGAAAAACTTCGTTATCGCAGCGTTCGTCGCGTGGCTGGCTCTGACCGTATGCGTGTTGAAATGCGTAATGAAGAAGATAAAAATGCTGCAGAGCGCTTTTTAGAATCTCGTTA
>NZ_NTLW01000290.1:0-4373 GCF_002632075.1 Pseudoalteromonas sp. ESRF-bin5
TTTCCTTTGCTTTATAAAGGCATCGATCGGCTTGTTTTAAAGCATCATTGTAATCTGATAGTTTATTTACTTGTGCTACACCTATGCTACAGGTAAGTGCTACGTTTTTACTATCAACATTCAAAAGTGTTGTATTGGCAACACTTTCTCTAAAGTTGTTAGCAATGTGCTCTGCAATTTGAATAGTCGCTTTTGGGAGAATAACCACAAACTCTTCACCACCATAACGCGCTTTTATTGAATCGCAACTGAAGTGTGACTCCAGCATTTTAGTAAATTCTATTAGGACAGTATCACCACTATCATGACCATAGTTATCGTTTATAGACTTAAAATGGTCGAGGTCTAATAATAAAATACTAAATGGTAAATACTCATCTGGGCAGTCACTTACTAAGTTAAAAAAGTGAGATGTGACAAAACGTCTGTTTGCAGCGCCAGTTAGCTGGTCGGTATACGCATCCTTTTTTTGCGATAAAGTAATTTCAGCAATAGACGCATGACTTTTTTGCCTAAAAAATTCGCCAATAAATGAAAAAACAAACACTAAACCAAAAGATGCCATAAAACGCGATTTTTCTACATCGACATAATCTACCTGACCGATGTTAGGGCCATACAGTAGCCCTAAACAACAGACTAATAAAAACCCACTAAGCCATAACCCTAATTTAACACCGAGAGTAGCAAAGGTAACAACTGGATAAAACATGAGCCAATACAGCGCTGTGTTCTCTTTACCACCTGTGTAAATAAGCGCAATACACATAATAAAAATGATTAGCATGGTTATTAAAGACACAACCTCTAATTTACCTGTTTTAAAAAAGTAAACGGTACAGGCAATAATCGTCATATTAGCAACGAGCAAAGCTACACTTAAAATAGGTGAATACACATCATAATTAGATAGAAGTAAAAAACCCAATACAACAATAGCAAACGCTATCATTGTAAATAATGAAAATGCTTGACGCTGCCTGTCTGAGTTATAAACACTGTCTATATTAATCAAGTTGCGCCAACTCGATTTATTTAAGTTTTCATCATCCATATCTATACTCTAAACTTTTTAACCATTTGTTCTAAATCACCGAATTGTTGCCTCAGTTTTGTACATTCGTTTAGAGTATTATTTAGGTTGGTTTTACTTTGAATAGACAGTTCGCTGATAGTTTGTATATCTGCATCTAGTGATTTAACAACTTGATTTTGTTCTTCTGTAGCGCACGCAACGGCATGGTTAGCAGCACTTATTTGTTTTATATCCTCTATTACTTGCTGCATTAATTCTCCAACTGCATCAGCTTCTGACACGCTTTTTTCACTGCCTTGCAAACTTGTTTTCATTAACTCTACAGCCAAAGTTGACCCTTTTTGCAATTCTATGACTGTTTCTTCTATCTCTTGCGTTGATTCTTTGGTGCGATGAGCTAATTGTCGAACTTCATCAGCCACTACTGCAAAACCACGTCCGGCTTCACCTGCACGAGCTGCTTCAATAGCCGCATTCAATGCAAGTAAGTTGGTTTGTTCACTCACGCCTTTAATCACTTCTAAAACATTACCAATGCTTTCTGTATGTGCATTTAAGCTATTAATAGTTTGTTGAGCCTGCACTATATTTGCAGATAGCTCATGGATCCCAGCAACATTAGTGCTTAATATTTCTTGGTTTTGTGTAGAGTGCTTATTAGCATCTTTTGCAAGTGATGATGCGTCAGACGCACTATTGAATATATCTGATGTCATCCCTGTAAATTGATTAATTGCAGCTGCAACGCTATCAGTACGCATACTTTGATCGTCATACATCGCAAGTGAAGAATGTGTTTGTGATAGCAGACTGGCTATTACGCCATCAAGAAGTATTGTTGTATTTTTAACTTGTTCGATTGATGATTGAATTTTTTCGATAAACACATTGAATGAATGACTTAGCTCACCAAACTCATCGTCATTTTCTATCTCTAAACGGCGTGTTAAATCACCTTCCCCTTGTGAAATATCTTTTATAGCGTCATTTAACCGATTCATTGGACGCATTAAATAACGAAGTAAAAATTGCATTAAAATTACAATGACGATTGTACCCACAATTAAGTAAATAAATGCCGTTTTGCCAAAACTAGATACACTAGCAAATGCTTTTTGTTGATCAATAACAACCCCTAAATACCAATTTACATTTTCAATACCACGTATTTTATTAAACGAAACTAATTTAGTTTCGCCAGCTATTTGATATTCAACAAACTCGCTACTAAGTAATGGTTTGGTGCCAAATAACTCAGCGATATTTTTTAGGTTAACATTGCTTTGTGGGTGACTTAATATTTGGCCGCTGTCATCGAGTAAAAAACCATAACCCAGCCCTAAAAAATCAATATTATTAATAATTTCTGTCACAGTTTGCATATCAATATCAGCACCAGCAACACCAACAAAACGGTCATTTTGGTTTATAGGCACAACAGCAGATATAGTTAACTCGTTAGTTGTTACATCAATATAGGGAGTAGTAAAGGCAGTATTGGTTTTGTTTTCGACTAGCTTATACCAAGGACGTGATGTTGCATCAAAATCTGGCGGTAAAACGATGCTTTGATCATTTAAAATAAAATTACCGTTAGATTGGCCAATATAGGTGTTTTTAAAACTACCTGCTAACCCTGCTGTGTTTAATTGTAGTAATGTAAGCGTATTTGGATCTGATGGTTGGTGGGTTTTAGCAAACGCGCTAACAATGGCCAGCTTTGCATTTAACCAGCTAGCTATATTTTGAGAAACAGATTCTGAGTTTTGTTGCAACACGAGAGCAAGCTGATTTTGTGTTTGGTTTTTTAAGGTAAAGTAGTTATTTACAGTGAATAACCCTAATACCAAAACGAGTACAACAGACGCTGCTATTGTGACTTTTGTCGTAAACTTGAATGCCCCAAACATAAATGCCCTTTAATTTATTTTTAGCACTCTAGTTTTAGCAAATATTGTGAGCATTGTCTTAGCTATTTTCGGTTTTTCCGAAAATAGCAGCTAAAAACAATAAAAAAGGACTAGAAAAACTTAATTACAAATTTTAAGTAATTAATTTTACATAAATAATGTTCAATAGATAACGAATTTGGAATGTTCCAAATAAAAAGAAAATAATAATGACTGAATACGTATTCAGCCATTATTATTCAATACATTTTCTACCATTTTTTTGCTAAACGAACAGCATTTAAACCATACCAAGCTATAAATACATAACATACCATAGGTACGAAAAAGCTATCTTGAATATTTACGGTATCGGCAATATACCCTTGTAATAAAGGCACTAATGCACCACCTACAATCGCTAAACATAGCCAACCAGAGCCTTTACTTGTTAACGGGCCTAATTTTTCAATCGCAACAGAAAATATAGTTGGAAACATAATTGAATTAAACAACCCGATTGCCAATACTGAATACAAAGCGACATCACCTTGTGTAAAAATAGTGATTAATAACAACGCAATAACACTGATAGCGTTAAAGGCAATTGCTTTAGAAGGCGCAATTTTTTGTAACAACGCAGAGCCTACAAAACGCCCAACCATTGCTCCGCCCCAATAATAACTAATAAGTGCCGCGGCAGCATGCTCTTCAAGCCCAGCAATGTGTGCTTCACCAAAGTAATTAACTAAAAAGCTACCTATAGCTACTTCACCGCCTACATAACAAAATATTGCTACAACCCCCATAGTAAGGTGAGGTGCTTGCATTAAAGAACGAGTTTCGGTGTCTGTGCTGTCTTCCTTATGGGCTTCAATTTCAGGTAACTTTATAAATGCAAACACAATGGCAATTAATAAAAGTGCTACAGCCAACATTAAATAAGGCACTTTTACTGATTCTGCCGATGCAGCAGACGCAGCCAATGTACCAGCAGTACCGAAAAAGAGAATGCCTCCTACGTAAGGCCCTACTGTAGTACCCAAGGCATTAAGCGCTTGTGCTAAGTTTAATCGTGAAGAGGCGGTTTTATCAGGACCAAGAGCCGCAACGTATGGATTAGCTGATACTTGCAATACGGTTATACCAGCAGCAAGCACGAACAATGCGCCTAAAAACAACCAATACTCATGCACTACTACTGCAGGGTAAAAAAGCATACAACCAATCGAAGCAATAATAAGCCCCGTTAAAATACCTTTTTTATAGCCAAGCTGTTTAACTAAAATACCAGCGGGGATAGATACAATGAAGTAGGCACCAAAAAAGCAAAACTGCACTAGCATTGCCTCAAAGTAGCTAAGATCAAATACGCCTTTTAATCGTGGAATCAGTACATCATTTAATACTGTAATAAAACCCCATAAAAAAAACAGGGTTGTCATTGC
>NZ_NTLW01000039.1:0-2519 GCF_002632075.1 Pseudoalteromonas sp. ESRF-bin5
TCAAAGCGAAGCGCGGTAACCGAAGACTCTGAATTGCCAATTTCTGCTATTTTTTGTCCTGCCTTAACTTTTTGCTTTTCTTTTACAAGTAATTTCGAGTTATGTGCATAAGCACTTAGATAATCATCATTATGTTTCAAAATGATTAAATTACCATAACCTCGAAGCGCGTTACCCGCATACACCACCGTTCCTTGTGCAGCGGCTAAAACTGTAGCCCCCATTTTATTAGTAATTTGTAAGCCTTTATAGCCGTTTTCCTTATTAGAAAAGCGTTTGGTAATTTTGCCCTTTGCTGGCCAAAACCACTTTAATTTACCGCTCGACAACTGCTTTTGGTTACTAACTTTATATTTGGCTTGTTTTTGAACATACTCTCGTTTTTTTGGCTGATCAAGTCCTTTCTTTAATTTTTTGTTATTATTTTGTATGTTTTTTCTAGACTTTTTACTCGAATTCGTATATTTTTTTGAGCTTTTAATTTTTTTGATAGTGGGAGAGAGAGAGATTGACTGGCCTGGATATATAACATAAGGACTTGAAATTAAGTTGTTTTTAGCAAGTTCTCTAAAGTCTTTTCCTGCGCTAAATGCGATTGAATAAAGTGTATCTCCTTTTTGTACTGTATATTTGCCATCTACAATGTTAATTAAATAGTTTGAGTCATTAACATTATTATTTAAGCTACTAACGGGCGCTGGAACATGGCGAGATGAGCAACCAAAGAGAAAAACACTAATGAACAAAGCAACATAAAGCATAAATTGTCTATTCATCGTGCTTTTCTCCATGTTTAAGTAACATTATTTTATATAGCTTAACGCAACAAAAAGTACGCAACGGCTATTAATATTACTAATCCCCAGCCAAGCACTTCAATATACTGACGTAATTTTTTCTCCATTTGCGCTCCGCCCCATTTCATAAGCGCAGCAACTAGAAAAAACCGGGCACCGCGCCCGATTGCAGAAGCAATTAAAAATGGTAAAAACGCCATCTGTAAAACGCCCGCACCAATTGTAAATACTTTATAGGGTATGGGTGAAAAACCAGCTAAAAATACTACCCAAACGCCATACTCTTTAAACCAATTTAATGCTACATCAAACTTTTCTTGCCAATGCATCTGTGCAATTAGCGGCTCTACAACAGGTTCAAAAAGCCAAAAACCAAGTAAATAGCCAATTACCCCGCCCAGCACAGATGCAATCGTCGCGAAGCTTGCAAAACGCCAGGCCTTACTAGGTTGAGCCAGCGACATTGGCGCTAACATTACATCGGGTGGGATAGGAAAAAAAACAGACTCGGCAAAACTCATTCCTGCTAAATAACGCTCCGCATGGCGGTGCTTTGCCCATACTAGGGCCATATCGTACAACTTAGTAAACAACTTCAAAGTGAATTCCTATTCAATATCACCAGGTACCAAAGGTACAAATCTTACTGGTGCAATAACATGCTCTGTAAAGCTTTCGCCCTTTCGAATAACCATTATTAATTTTTGATCAGCTTCGCCAACCGGCGCTAATAATACACCGCCATCGGCGAGTTGACTTAACAAACCTTGAGGTAAGGTGGCAGCCGCAGCGGTAACAATAATACCGTCAAATGGTGCTTGAGATTGCCAGCCTTGCCAGCCATCTCCATGTTTCATTGTTACATTGTATAAATCAAGCTGCTGCAGACGCCGTTTAGCCTGCCATTGCAAAGCTTTGATCCGCTCAACAGAATAAACGTTAGTAAACGTTTTAGCCAATACCGCTGTTTGATAGCCAGAGCCCGTGCCAATTTCTAATACTTTATCGCGCACACCGGCCAACCTCAAAAGCTCCGTCATACGGGCTACAATATAAGGCTGCGAAATAGTTTGCCCTTGCCCAATAGGTAGCGCTGTATTTTCATAAGCTTTGTGCTGCAACACGTCGTCAATAAATAAATGACGAGGTATACCTGCAATGGCATCAAGTACGCCTTGATCCTCAACACCTTCACGTTTAAGTAAATCTGATAACGCTTTCGCACTTCGCGTGTAATTAGCGAGCACGATTTATCTCCAAATTAGATAACCAGTCCCCAACTGCCTTAATGCTATTGTGTGCGGTCATATCAACACTTAGTGGTGTCACCGATGCAAAGCCATTATTAATGGCGTAAAAGTCAGTTCCTTCACCTGCATCACTCTCTGTGCCAAGCGAGCCATACCAGTAAATACTTCGACCCCAAGGGTCTGTTTGCTTGGTCATAGTTTCAGCTTTATGCCGAGCGCCTAAACGCGTAACCTGCACACCTTTTAATTCACTTAGTGGAACATCGGGCACATTAACATTAATAATTTGGTCTTTTGGTAATGGGTGCGATGCAAGTTCTTTAATTATATTAACTGTTACCGCGGCCGCTGTTTCAAAGTGCTCGCCATTGTGTGAGCAAAGTGAGACTGCAATAGCAGGCAACCCCAAATGACGACCTTCGGTCGCTGCAGCAACAGTGCCTGAATAAAGCGTATCATCACCTAAATTGGC
>NZ_NTLW01000001.1:0-2105 GCF_002632075.1 Pseudoalteromonas sp. ESRF-bin5
TACACCCTTTATCAATAGATTCACTTCCGCTTGATTTAGCCATAAAAAAAGAAAAAGAACTTCTCGATGTGCTAATTACGCGCGCCGATTACATGATCGATACTAGTGAGCTAAGCGTTCATCAACTTGCTGAGTCAATTCGCGAAAAAATATTAGGTAAAAAAGATAAGCAGCTGATTGTTACATTTGAATCTTTTGGTTTTAAACATGGCATTCCTAAAGAGGCAGATTACGTATTTGATGCACGGTTTTTACCTAACCCGCACTGGGAGCCTGAACTAAAACCACTTAATGGCCTAGACCAACCAGTAAAAGATTATTTGGCTAGCCACAGCATAGTTCAAAAATTTACATGGCAAATACAAACCTTTGTACAAACATGGCTACCACACCTAGAGCGAAATAACAGAAGCTATTTAACTATTGCGATTGGCTGTACTGGCGGGCAACATCGCTCTGTATATTTAGCGCAAACAATTGGCGAAAGCTTTGCAGTTACGCATCCCAATGTAAAAATACGTCACAGAGAACAAGAAAAGTAATTTTACAAAACTAATAACCTGTTCAGCTTTGATAGAGTAATGTATGCGTATAGAAGACACTTTTTTAATACAAAATAAATTAGGACTGCATGCCAGAGCCGCGACTGTATTAGCCCAACTCGCTGTAAAATTTGATGCTTCAATCACCTTATTTCAAGATGATAAAGAAGCTGCTGGTGACAGTGTATTAGCACTAATGCTACTTGAAAGTAGCCAAGGTAAAGAAGTTAAAGTGGTATGTGAAGGGCCTGATGCAGAGCAAGCTTTAAATGCCATTGGAGAACTTATTTCGCAACGATTTAACGAACAAGAGTAACGTTAATTTTTAACATTTAAATAAAATAACTATAATCAAAATAACTGGCTGCTAGGTCGTACTCCCCCACCCACTAGGTAACAGTTACAGTATAAATAAAGGACGCCAATGCCCGAAGCTTTTGAACAAGACTACCCACTACAACAACTAAAACAAGTGACTAAGTCACTTAATAGTGGTCAGTTTGTTCAAGTTAGGCGCATGCTCGCAAAAACAGCGCCATGTGATACTGCATTATTATTAGAATCATCTCCACACAAAATTCGTCGCTTGCTATGGCAGTTAGTTGATCCTGATGTTCAAGGTGATGTGCTCGAAGAATTATCAGAAGACGTGCGCCTGGGTATTATTGCCCAAATGGAGCCTGAGCACATTGCTGCTGCCACTGAAGACATGGGTCACGATGACCTAGGTGAAGTATTACGTAGTTTGCCTGACACTGTTTACCAAGACGTTGTTAGCGCCATGGACACCCAAGATAGAGAGCGCGCAACACAAGCGCTATCTTATCAAGAGCGTTCTGCTGGTGCACTCATGAACACCGATACGGTAACTATTCGCCCAGATGTGACCATTGATGTCGTACTACGTTATATTCGACTTCGCGGAGAGTTACCTGAAGGCACTGATGACCTGTATGTGGTTGATAAACATAACTGCTTTATTGGTGCTTTATCGCTGAGTACATTGCTAACTAATCCACCAGAAAAAATTGTTCGCGATTTAATGGATGAAGAATGTGAGTCAATTCCAATTTCAATGGATGAAAGTGAAGTCGCACAACTGTTTGAGCGCCATAATTGGATCTCGGCCCCAGTTGTTGATGACAACGATCAGCTACTTGGTCGTGTCACGATCGATGATATTGTTGACGTAATTCGTGAAGACGCCGAACATAGTTTACTGAGTTTGGCGGGCCTTGATGATGAAGAAGATACCTTTGCTCCTGTCTTAAAAAGCTCTAAAAAACGCTCAGTATGGTTAGGAGTTAACTTATTAACCGCGCTTGCGGCCGCCTTTGTAGCCAGTTTTTTTGAAAGCACACTCGATATTTTACCCATTTTAGCAGTGCTTAATGGCATCGTTCCTTCTATGGGCGGTGTTGCTGGCAGTCAATCACTTACACTTGTTATTCGTGGTATAGCTGTTGGTCATATAAATCAAACCAACCAACGCTTTTTAATGATGAAAGAACTCGCTATTGGAGCACTCAATGGCATTTTGTGGTCATTGTTGATAGCGGGTGT
>NZ_NTLW01000169.1:0-1553 GCF_002632075.1 Pseudoalteromonas sp. ESRF-bin5
TTAAACGCACTGATCCTTGCCTAACTTTTTAAGCCATAATTATTTTAGCTCGAATTAGAGCGAGTTAATACATAGGATGAAGCAAGTAATGTCGTCGGTTATCTTGCTGATATTCGTTGGTTATTACTATTTCTAGTAACAGAGCAGACCTTACTTATTTCGTCGTGGCACCTGTCTTCAGTCTATGTTCGTGGTTCAATGCAGCGTTAGCTGCATTGCCATCCTAACGCCGTCGGTGGTTGTGCCACACCCGATGCTTGATCCCATGCATTAACTCTAATTCTTTTATCATGCGGGTACTCTTGCCAATCTAAGTTTTTTATTCACTGGCGTAAGCACCACTTCTCTTGCAATAGCCCATATGTACGCAATCATTTCTCGGGCAATGGCGGTAACAACCAGATTGTAGTGTTTCCCTTTGGCTATCATTTTTTTATAGCGTTTGCAGAGCCTAATCTGTGCTTTCCACGCAATATCAATAATGTCCTTTGGTAAACCTTCTTGTCGTTTTTGCATATCTGTGGATATATTTGCTGCATAGCGATAAGTATGTGCACCTTCCACAAGAAGGCGCCTTGCTCGGCCGTTCCCGCATTTTGTGATGGCGCCAATATGGCGTTTGCCACCACTCGAGTGTTCACTGGGTACAAGACCGAGATAACTCATTAATTTGCGGGGATGGTCGAAACGCGATAAATCGCCAAGCTCAGCAACAACGCCAGTGGCGACCAACAAACGGACACCACGCATAGCTTGTATTGCTTTTACTACAGGATAATAACGCCACTGGTGAACGTGGTGTGTTAGTTCATTATCTAGCCGCTCAAGTCGGCTTATTCGTTCGGTAATTGTGTGTAAAAATTCTTGTAAGACGATGTGCTGAGCGGGGTGTGGCAACACAAGCTCAGTGAGCCAACGTAAATGTTTTTGTGACCAATTCGCAGTGCCTTTGTAATTAATATTATTGCGAAGCAGCAGCGCCTTTAATTGATATTTGGCATCTTTTAAATCCTTCATGGCTACTTCGCGTGCACGAGATAAATCACGTACAGCTTCATCTTCAGGCTCAGGAACATAGATAGGTGTTAAATCTTCAGACTTAAGTAATTTAGCAAGCTTAAGGGCATCACGTTTATCGGTTTTAATTTTCTCACCAGGTTTTTTAGGAATAAGAGAAGGTGCAACCACATAACAGCAATGGCCAAGGCTGGTAATTAATCGGTAAATCCAATAACCACATGGGCCAGCTTCATAAACAAAATGAAGTGTTGCGCCAGGGTATTTCGATTCGAACTGGCGAACAAGCTTTTGAACGGCCATTTTGGAAGACGAAACTCGGCCAAGATGAACAGGTTGCGCACCTCTATGTTCTTCAATATAGGCAACTTCATTGAATTCTTTATGTGTATCAAGACCGATAAAAAGTATGCTATGTTTATTCATGTTAGCCTCTGCTGTTTAGTTAATTGACAAACTAATTATGGCTCTGGCTTTGAATTAAGCTAACCCACGAAAAGCGGAGGCTAACACCGTGTGGGAGTCATTATGTCTAT
>NZ_NTLW01000261.1:0-4435 GCF_002632075.1 Pseudoalteromonas sp. ESRF-bin5
ATGTTCAGCATGCCGTCTTTGATAAAGGCATTTTCTTCGTTATCGGTATAACATTGCTTTTCGTTGTTACCACCACCAGCACAGTTTAATTCAAAGTTCCATTTGTTTGTATCAATGCTAGTGCCGTCAAATTCGTCATTCCATACCATGCGCCAATCTGAGACTGGCTCTGAAGAATTAACGACTTCTGTATTCGTGTTTGTTGTTGCAGCGTCACCACCACAGCCGGCCAAAGACGCTAATGAAATAGCTGCCAAAAGGCGTGTAATGCGTGTTGTTTCAATGTTCATAACTGAACCCCGTTCAACTGATAATTGTCAGAATATGTGTTTAAGTTTAGTTGATTTTATAGCTTTTATACTTTCTGTAAGCGCTTACATTTGCGTGTGTAATTGTAAGCGCTTACAAATAGTATTGTGCAGTTGTGATTTGGTCAACATATTTGTCTAAATTATTTACAATTAATTTACTGTTTAACGAATAAATAGCAGTTCTAAAATCATTAAACTGCATAATTTTGTTTAATGATTTTATTTTTTAAGAGGATAGTTGTTACTTTTTTTGAAATGGCATGGTTAACAAAGCCCAAAGAGAGGCGTTTTGCTTTTCGCTTGGGTATTCTTTTAGGCCTACATCTATGTCGTTATCGGCTTTTTGCGCTTCATTTTTGTAGCTGCCAAATAATTTATCCCACCAAATAACGCTAAATCCATAGTTTGAATTGGTTTCGTTCACGCGTTGGCTATGATGAATACGATGTAGTATTTGGGTCATTAGTATTAACCGAAGGGGCTTTTCTATTGCATTTGGCAAGCGAATATTGGCGTGGTTAAACAGCGCTAACCCGTTAAGTGCAATTTCAAATATTAATACTGCAATAGCGGGTACCCCTAAAGCAGTAACGGCAATCAATTTTATAAGTATGCTAAGTACAATTTCGATAGGGTGAAACCGCAAGCCTGTGCTGGTATCTACATGCGCATCGGCGTGGTGTACACGGTGCAAACGCCACAAAATAGGCACTTGATGAAACAGCCGGTGCTGCCAATAAATAAGTATATCAAGCAGTAACATGCTTAAAATAATAGCAACAATACTTGGTGTGGCTATTCGATTAAATAAACCAATACCGTGCTCTTGGTTATAAAGCGCTACGGCGGTTAAGCCTATGGGCACACTTAAGCGGGCAATTAGTGATGAAGCAAACACGAGTCCAAAATTAGCATACCATCGGGTGCTACTTTTTATAGGCGATTTGCGTGCGGGCATACGCGATTCTAGCAGCATCATAATAACCAAAATGCTAAAAAAGAACCCTAAACGCCACCAAATTTCATTACTCATTGGCTTGTGTAACCTCATTAGCTTCTTGGAGTTTTAACGTGTTATATCCACCATGTATACGTGTAAAAATAGTAATGGCGCACGCAGTGGCAAAAATACTCGCCATTATGGCAAAGTGCTGCGGCCAAATACAAAAGGCAATAAACAGCGCTATGGTTTCTGTGCCTTCGGTTAAACCATTTAAGTAGTAAAAGCTTTTGTATTTAAACTGAGGTTTTTCAAGCTTAAATTTTTCGGCGGCTATGGCAAAGGCTAAAAAGCTTGAACCTGTGCCTATAAAGGTGGCGAGTAATATGCTACCTGCAATGGCGTTTTGCTCGGGGTTTGCCAAAATAAAACCTAGCGGAATTGCCGCGTAAAATAAAAAGTCGAGGGTAATATCTAAATAGCCGCCAGCGCTTGAACTTAAATTTGCATGGCGTGCTAATGCGCCATCTAGCCCATCTAAAATACGATTTAAAGCAATAGCCGTTAACGCTGCGTACCACATTTCAAACGCAATTAATGGCACAGCTAATAGCCCTATTAAAAAACCAACCACAGTGAGTTGGTCGGGCGTTATACCACGCTTGTGCATTAACGCCACAACCGGGGTTAACAGTGGCTTTATTACCGGGGTTATGTATTTGTCTAACATGCTTGGTGCCTTGTGCTTTTTGTGCGTGTATTTATTTGGCTAAATTTAAGGTGATCAGTTTGCCGTTTGCGGCTTCTGCATCGCTATGATCGTGGGTGACCATAATAGCGGGCAGTTTATGCTCACGTATTTGGCTAAATACCAGCTCGCGGGTATCTACTCTTAATTGGGTGTCGAGCTTGCTAAAGGGCTCATCAAGTAAAATCGCTTTTGGCTCGCTTAATAGCATACGCAATAAAGCAACGCGGGCTTGTTGCCCCCCAGAGAGGTTGTCGGGGTGGCGATTAGCCATGCCTTTTAGTCCAACTTGTTCAAGGGCGTGCTCTATTATTTCAAGGCGCTGTTTTTTATTGCCTTTAGGCATAGCAAAGGCAATGTTACCGCTTACCGATAAATGCGAAAATAATAACGCATCTTGATAAAGCACGCCTATGTGGCGTAAATGTGCGGGTAAGTTATTAATATTTTCGCCGTTAAGCCACACTTCGCCATTTGCGCTAAAACCACTGGGTAATGTGCCGGTAAGCCAATTTAATAAACTTGATTTACCACTGCCTGATGGCCCCATAACAGTGAGTATTTCGCCGCCTTTTACTTGCTCGTTTAAGCTTAGTAATTGCTCGTGTTGACGATAAAGCTCACAATTTTTAATCTCTAAAGATGACTGCATTAAAAACCTTTTAATTTATGGGTTAGCGATGTGCGCTTTTAAAAAAGTACTTAGGTAACACCCACGCTAGGATAAAGCCAATGAGTGGCAATGCCATTTGCATAATGGCATACACCGCACTGGTACGCCTACTTGCGCCATTTGCAAGGGCAACCGCTTCGGTTGTAATTGTTGCTATGCGCCCGCCACCGGCTAAAAGAGTCGGTAAATATTGGCCAAAACTAATTGCCAAACCAAGTGCGGCCGCAATTAAAATAGGGGCAAATAACTGGGGTAATTTTACTTGTAAAAACACTTTGCAGGGTGTTGCGCCAAGGCTTGCTGCTACATGAGCAAAGCGAGGGTCTAATCGCCTATAACTGCTCGCAAGCGATAAAAACACATACGGCAGTACAAACAATAAATGGGTAAATACCACATTAAAAAACGCGGCTTGGTTATTTACTAGTTGTTGCAGCCACACTAGGCCAAATAAAAACGCAATACTTGGTACAAGCAACGGTAAATAAATAATTAAGCTGGTAAAGCGCGACATGGGTTTTGCACTTAATTGCTCTGACTCTAAGCACAACAGGGTAATAATAATGGCAAATAACGAAGTAATTAGCCCTATAGCAAGGGTATTAAAAAGCGGGCTTTGCATTTGCATTAGCGCACTTTTAAAGTGAAGTAGCGTGAGCTGCTCGGGCAAAGCCGCCGGAAAACGCCAAAATCCGGCAACCGACCACATAATTAAGCCAATTAACGAGAGCAAAATAAAGCCAATTACAAATACTGTTAATAAGGTTGTTATTTTTTGCCAATAAACACCGCCATATTCTCGCTCGCCATTGGTGAGTAAGTCACTAAATAATGCTTTTATGGTTTTTTCGCCTCCAAGCCAAAGAGCTAGTAAACCACCAGTAAGTACAAGCTGCAATAATGCCCCTGCAGAGGCTTTAATACGCAGGTTTAAATCTACATCGTTAAACCAGTGCATAATAGCGACTGCCAAGGTGGGTGGTGTATTTGGCCCTAGAATAAGTGGCATTTCTACACTTGCGCTGGCATAAGCCAATACGGCTAAAATGGGTAGGCGCAGTAATGGGTAAAGGCTTGGTAATACTACTTTAAAAAAAGCAGTCATAGGGCAGTAGCCTAAATTAAGCGCTACTTTATGTTGTTGGCGCAGTTTTTTGCCAAGCTCAGGTTGGGCAAGCACACCTAGCGCCATTAACAGTAAAAAAGGCAGTTCTTTAAGGGTTAAGCCTAAAATTATACTAATACCAAACGAGTCATGCGGAAACATGCCGTTAGGCGCAAGTTCCCATCCACTAAACCAAGGCGATACTAAACGCGAGATCATGCCCGAAGGAGCAATTAAAAAACCAACCGCTATAGCCGCTGCCGCGTGGGGAATTACCAGTATCGGGCTCAATAAGCGCTGAATACGGTTAAGCCACGGGCTATTAAAAAATGCCGCTAAAATCATTAACGTAATGATAAAGGCAAGTAAGGTACTTATTAATCCGGTGCCAACACTTAGCATAACCATGTGTGTTAGGCCGGGTGTTTGCATAAGCATAGTAAAGCCATGTAGGCCAAGTGTTGTTTGCTCAAGTACTGGCGCATAACCAAAAGCGGGCAGTAGCACGCTAATTAGGCCGCCTATTACCGGCAAAATTAGTAATGTCAGTAAAAAGCGTGGGCTTAATGTAACTAATTTACTAAACATATCGGCGCTTTTATGTGGTTTAAGCGTTGGGCTTGCTGCTAACTTATTTGAAACAACACTCATTGGCTTA
>NZ_NTLW01000005.1:0-1094 GCF_002632075.1 Pseudoalteromonas sp. ESRF-bin5
CAATTAAACAAGCCAGCACCTGCATTTAATGCGAAGACAACTCATGGTAATCGTACACTTGAAGATTACAAAGGTAAGTGGTTAGTGCTTTTCTCGCATCCAGCAGACTTTACTCCGGTATGTACTACCGAGTTCATGGGTTTCGCAAATGCAGCAGAAGAGTTTTCAGCGATGAATACTGAATTATTAGGTTTATCGATTGACAGTATTCATGCGCATATTGCTTGGGTACGTAACATTGAAGAAAACTTTGGTGTAAATATACCTTTCCCAATTATTGCAGATCTTTCAATGGAAGTGGCTCATGCTTACGGCATGGTTCAACCTGGTGCAAGTGATACTGCGGCAGTCAGAGCAACGTTTATCATTGACCCTGAGGGGGTAATGCGAGCGATGGTTTATTACCCAATGAGTAATGGTCGCTCAGTAAATGAATTTTTACGTTTAGTTAAAGCACTACAAACAAGTGATGAAAATTCAGTAGCTACACCAGAGAATTGGGTAGAAGGCGAACCAGTTATTGTACCACCACCGCATACCGTTGAAGACGCTGCTGGTCGTAAAGATAAAGGATACGATTACGTTGATTGGTACTTTAGTAAAAAAACTCTTTAATACTGTTTAATGAAACGTTAGCCCAAGGATTTCTCCTAGGGCTAACTTCGAGGGAATATTTATGAAAACAAACTATGAGATACAAGAATTTCTTGATCAAGACAGTGAAACATTTAGCTATGTCATTTTTGATAAACAGACAAAGAAATCTATAGTCATAGACCCTGTATTGGACTTCGATTATAAATCTGGCCGCACTTCTGAGGAGGGGGTTGAGAAAATAGCGAATTATATTAAGAAAAATGAGCTAAATCTTGAGTGGGTGCTAGAAACCCACGCACATGCTGATCATATTTCAGGTGCTCCATTCTTCAAAAGAGTATTTGGTGCAAAAATTGGGATTGGTGAACATATTAAAACGGTTCAAAAAACATTTAAAACGTTATTTAACCTAGAAAAAGAATTTCTACCAAATGGAACTCAGTTCGATAAATTATTTAAAGATGGTGAAATATTTCATATAGGTGAACTTACTATCC
>NZ_NTLW01000014.1:0-1311 GCF_002632075.1 Pseudoalteromonas sp. ESRF-bin5
GCTAAATATAGTGTGAGTGATTATATCAACGGATATTACAACAACGTTAGGCCACATCATTATAATGCTGGTTTAGCGCCAAATGAATCTGAGGTTAGATACCAAGATTCTAAAACTGTGGCCAAAATTAGTTGACCACTACAAATGAATTGGGCATCGTATAACAAACGATTGAAGTCGGATAATGCTCCTCACCCGTTTTAGTGGACACCTCCTCATCACTTTGGGGAGGCTAAAATGCCTAGATATACCCAACCTAGAAAGACAGGGTTTTACCTCGTTAATTTCAAAATCAAAGTAGTAGAACTAAGCTTACTAGACGATGTCATGTCAAAGGACATTGCCGAAGCGCTGGGCATTCATTCTTTAAAAGCGCAAGGTGTGTATGTGATTTTAAAAACCAAAACAACCGTATATCCTCTTCTAACATTTCTCGTAAGATTGGTAGAACTAATTGAACCCAAATAGGACTCGGTTATGGTTGTTTAAGCTAGATAAATAAAATTAAAACAAGTTAATTACAGGCTAGTTAGGTCTAAAGAGGTTAAAATGATTTCGGAAGCAGATTGGAAACAATTTAAAAAAGTAAAGGTTGCTACGTTAGACAGATATTGCAAAATGACTTTAGATGACGCCGTGGAAAGGATTAATAATGATGCGCTTTCGAACCACGAAAAATACATTAGCTTGTATAAGTTGATTAATAGTTGCGATAAAAAAATGTCGGAAATATTTGATTATAATTCGAGAGCGAAAGTTATGCTTCAGCTTCGTTTGTTTAAATTACAGGGATTACTAAGTTCGGAGCAAATTGCTGGTTTTTCGGATGAAGTACAAGAACATCTCAATAGAGGTGATTGACAAGTGAGGTTGGCTTGAAAAACACATTATTGTACCCGCAGCTGCTCGCATGATATCGATTACACTTGTACTTTTCAGTCCCGATTGCAAAAAGTAAAATAAGCAAAACCGCAAAGCCAAATAGAACGTATTTTACTTATAAACTCTATTTTTAGGCTATGTTATGAGATATCTCAAATACCTTCTATTACTCGTATTCAGCGTGTTTTCGAATGCTAGTGAAAGTATTCCATTGAATGACTTATCCAGTTTACGATGGGAAAATCGCCTGATTATATTAAATAAACCTACAGATACTGAGAACGTATTAAGCCTAATGAAACACAGTTCAGAAGGGATTAATGACCGACACATAGTTTGGTTTATTTTGAAAGAAAGTGAGGCTTTAACTAACTATTCTGGTCGGTTATCCGAGTCGTTCATGTCAAATGTTAGGCAGCAATATCAACT
>NZ_NTLW01000063.1:0-11288 GCF_002632075.1 Pseudoalteromonas sp. ESRF-bin5
GCTGAGTTTAACGATATTCGACCATTCATCGCTTCAACAATATGTTTGGTGATAATCAGGCCGAGGCCGGTCCCCCCAAATTTGCGCGTAATGCTTGAATCTGCTTGGCCAAAAGGAGTAAACAATGAATCTTGCTTATCCATTGGTATACCCACACCGGTATCTGTTACCGACACTAAAACAGAGGCACTTTCTTCATCAAGTAAGCGGTAGCTAATATCTACTTTTATAGAACCTTGCTCGGTAAATTTAATTGCGTTACTTAATAAATTAATAAGTACTTGTTTAAAGCGAGTAGGATCGCCAGTCAAATCGTCAGGGACTTGTGGGTTTATATAAATAGAGAGCTCAAGCTGTTTTTCATGGGCGCTTGGGGCAAGCAATGTCATTACTTCATTTACTGCATCGCGCAATTGAAATTGAATCGATTCAAGTTCCATCGCTCCAGCTTCTAGTTTAGAAAAATCTAAAATATCGCTGATAATAGTCATTAAACTATTAGCCGATAACATGATTGTATCGAGGTAATCTTTTTGATGCTTGTTCAGTGGTGTTTTATAAAGCTGGCGGGTAAATCCCATTACACCATTAAGTGGTGTACGTAGCTCGTGACTCATTTTTGCTAAAAAGTCAGACTTAACACGGTTGGCATCTTGTGCTTCTTTTTTTGCCATTGTGAGCTGAATATTTTGCGTTTCATATTGTTCAAGCGTTTCACGATAATCACTGGTTGCTTGGTCAATATTTTTTTGCATTTCGTCTTTTTGCATCACCATAGTATCGGCTATGGTATTTAATCCTTCACGAAGAATATCAAATTCACCCAACATGGTATCAGTAAGGCCAGTACTTCTTTTTCCTTCAACGAGTTTGTCGGTTGCAAGTACTAACTTATTTAAAGGAGTCATGAACATGCGGCTAAGTTTAAATGCCATAATTGCCGCTAATACCAAAGATAAAATAATAACTATGCCACTAATAAGTAAGGCGCGTTGTTGGCCTATAACGGCTTTATCTTTGTTTAGCTGTAAAATGACCGTACCTAACGATGTTTGAAAGGCTGAAGCGTCCCATTGAGTATTAGGTGAAGAATGACCAACAATTGGCGTATAGAAGGTAATTATATCTTTTGAGGATTCTATTTTTGTGGCTTTAAGTGATGCAAGAGACGCTTGATTGATTAATTCATCAAATGAGCGGTGGTAATTACTCGTCATCAACAGCTCGTTGTTAGTGTCAAATATAGCAATTGACTTAATAGACGGGGAGTGCCGATTATGTGTAAAACTGATTAAACGATTTAGTAATACTTTATTTTTATCAAGAAGCGGTTGTTCTAAGGCAATTGCTAAAGGCTCCGAAATAGTTGCGCCTTGCTGATATAAAATTTCATCAAGCTCAATGTAACGATTTACTGTAAAATAACCACCAAGCAGCAATCCAATGATCACAGTGGGGATCAGGGTCAAAGTTAAAACAGAATCACGTAAGCCTAATTTGGTCATAGTGGCAGCATTATTATCATTATTAGTATGTTTTGAGTATATACGTTTCGATGCCTATTCTCAAAGCTTCACCTACACGTGATTAGTTACGAGTTTTAACCTAAATAAATGTAAGGTAATGCCACATGGCGCAAATTTTTAAAGCGAAAAAAAAACCTCTTCAACAAAAGTCAGTGGTGCTCGATATAACAAATATGGATCACCAAGGCCGTGGCGTAGCAAAATATAACAATAAAGTATGCTTTGTCGCAGGCGCATTACCGGGCGAGAAAGTAAAAGCGACCCTTGTTGATGATAAGGCGCGCTACAGTAGTGCAATTACACACAAAGTGATTAAAGCAAGTGAAGCCAGAGTAGCGCCTTTTTGTGAGCATTATAACCATTGTGGAGGCTGTCAATTACAGCATTTAGATGTAAACCAGCAAGTAGTTGAAAAGCAAGCCGCAGTTGAACAGCTTTTCGAAAAATTTGCCAAGCAAACAAATTTAAACTGGCAAGCTCCAATATTAAGTAGTGCAACGCATTATAGGCGAAGTGCACGAATAGCGGTTATGTTTGATAAGGCCGCTAAAAAAATGCGTATAGGGTACAGAGCGAGTGGTTCAAAAAATATTGTGAGTATTAATAAGTGTGCGGTTTTGACTGACGCCTATGAAACTGTTTTTACACTCTTTGACGAATTAATTAATCACAATAAGTCATTACACAGTATAAGCCACCTACAATTATGCCAAAGTGAAACGCATAACTTTGTGGTCATTCGTCACACTAAAGCAATTAGTGATGAAGCAAAGGCTGTGGTCATAAAAGCCTGTACGCCTTACAAATACTCAGTTATTTGGCAAAGCGAAAGTGATGTAATTGACCATACTAATATTACTATGCCTTACTATTACCTAGATGAATTTAAACTAAAATTTGAGTTTGGTTTGGATAATTTTATTCAAGTTAATGCTCAAGTTAATCAAGCTATGTTAAAACAATCGGTAGATTGGCTTGGTTTAAGTGGTAATGAAAATATATTAGATTTATTTTGTGGTATTGGTAACTTTTCACTTGTGCTGGCAAAACAAGCAAAAACGGTGATTGGTATAGAAGGTGTTGCTTCTGCGGTTGCAATGGCCGCGCAAAATGCGCAAACTAACTCTATCAGTAACGCGCAGTTTCATTGTTTTGATTTAACGCAAAAAATACAAAATGCGCAGTGGTTTAATAAAAACCTAGATGTGTTGGTATTAGACCCTTCACGTACTGGTGCAATGGCTATATTAGAGCAGTTACCTTTAAAGCAATTTAAAACAATTTTATACGTCTCTTGCGACCCTGTTACCCTAGCCCGTGACAGCGCTATTATTTCGCAAGCAGGCTTTGAGCTCAACAAAATTGGGCTAATGAATATGTTTCCTCATACTGGGCATATTGAAACTATGGCGTTATTTCAACGGAGGTAAAGCGCATTATGGTAGCGACACGTCAATCACATCAACAAGATGAAACGGGTGATCTTTTTACACGGTTAAAAGCACTCGACCTATCTACAGAAAAGACTCAGTTGCTTAATAAGGCGCAAGCGCTTTGTGTTAAAAGTGATAACCAAGACTGGCAAAATACAGCCATAGAAATGGTGGAAATTTTAGTCGAGTTAAACCTCGATGCTGAGTCGTTAGCTACAGCGTATCTAACACCCTATTTTTTAAATGATGTGGTCTCCCTTGAAACCGTTCAAGAGCAGCTTGGAAGCAATATATCCTTGTTGTTAACGGGGGTTTCTCAAATGGCGACTATTAGTACTTTGTCGCACCAAGGTAAAGGCACTGTTCAAGTCGATAATATTCGTAAAATGTTATTAACCATGGTTGAGGATGTGCGCGCTGTGGTGATTAAACTTGCTGAGCAGGTATGTCATTTACGTAACGTTAAAAATGCAGGTGAAGAAGAGCGTGTTATTGCCGCCAAAGAAACAGCCGACATTTTTGCTCCTTTAGCAAACCGACTTGGTATTGGCCAGTTAAAGTGGGAACTTGAAGATTTATCGTTCAGGTATTTACGCCCAGATACGTACAAAAAAATAGCAAAACAGCTTGATGATAAACGTCTTGCCCGTGAAGCCTATATGGAAGACATGGTAGAACAGGTTAAAAGCCGTTTAAGTGAAGCAGGTATAGAGGCTGAGGTATATGGTCGGCCCAAGCATATCTACAGTATTTACAAAAAAATGGCGCAAAAAAACTACGAGTTTGATCAACTTTTTGACATACGTGCTATGCGTATTGTGGTTGACCGCTTGCAAGATTGCTACGGTGCGCTGGGTATAGTGCATACCAACTGGCGCCATTTGAACAAAGAGTTTGATGACTATGTTGCAACGCCTAAGCAAAATGGCTATCAGTCAATTCACACCGTTGTTTTTGGCCCTGAGGGCAAAACCGTAGAAATACAAATCCGCACGCAAGATATGCATCAAGATGCAGAACTCGGTGTAGCCGCTCATTGGATGTACAAAGAAGGGGCTTTACCTGGGCGTGGCTCGGGTTACGAGCAAAAAATTAGCTGGTTACGTAAATTACTGCAATGGCAGGAAGAAGTGGTGGATGGCGGCGATTTAGCTGAAGAGCTAAAAAACCAAGTTGTTGAAGACCGTGTATATGTATTTACCCCGCGGGGCGATATTTTTGATCTACCATTAGGGGCCACGCCGCTCGATTTTGCTTACTACATTCATTCTAATGTGGGACATCGTTGTATTGGCGCGAAAGTATTTGGCAAAATAGTGCCGTTTACGCATCAATTAACGACGGGCGATCAGGTCGAAATCCTCACACAAAAACAGCCAAACCCCAGTAGAGATTGGTTAAATCCGTCACTGGGTTATATTAAATCATCTCGTGCACGTGCCAAAATACACCATTGGTTTAAGCAACTTGACCGCGACAAAAACTTAAGTGCGGGTAAAGAGATTCTTGATAACGAGCTGCAAAAGCTTGATTTAACATACAAAGATTTAGCCCCAGCAATCAAGCGATTTAACTTTAAAGAGCTTGATGACTTAATGGTCGCAATTGGAGCAGGCGATGTGCGTCTTAACCAAATGCTTAATTTTGTTACTGACCGTACAGAAGACGAACCTGTTATTCGTTTTAAAGCACCAAGCAAAGTAACGGGCGATAAAAACGGCATAGTGGTTGATGGTGTGGGTAGTTTAATGAGCCACGTTGCTAAATGTTGCCGCCCCGTTCCAGGTGATCAGATCATCGGTTATATAACGCAAGGCCGTGGTATTGGTGTACATCGTGATGATTGTGATTCATTTAATAATTTGAAAACGCAGCACCCAGAGCGTGTTGTTGAAGTTAGTTGGTCTGAAGATATAAATGGATCATACGCGCTCAGTATAAAAATTGAAGCAAGCGACAGATCTGGACTAATTCGCGATATCAGTTCTGTACTGGCTAACGAAAAAGTAAACGTACTTAACATGAATGTAAATACCGTGGGCGCTGACCAGTTAGCAGTATTTACCATGCAAATAGAAGTACATGATTTATCGGGCACTAATCGTGTACTTTCTAAATTGCATCAAATTGAAGGTGTTCACCATGCTAAGCGAGGGCAGTAGCTTTGGCTAACCATTCAGCATTAACAGAATTACTGAATATCATGCAAACATTAAGAGATCCCAATGGTGGTTGCCCTTGGGATCTCAAACAAGACTTTAAATCAATTGTGCCGCATACACTTGAAGAAGCCTACGAAGTTGCCGACTGTATAGAATCAGGTAATTTAAATGACCTTAAAAGTGAGCTTGGAGACTTACTGTTTCAAATTGTGTTTTATGCCCAATTAGCTCAAGAGCAAAGCTTGTTTGACTTTAACGACGTAATAGAACAACTAAATGCAAAATTAACACGTCGCCACCCTCATGTTTTTGGCGAGAAAAAAGCCCTCAATGATAAGCAGTTGTCAGCTCAGTGGCAAGCTATTAAAGCCCAAGAGCGAAGCGAAAAAGCAATGTCTGAAGAATCACTGTTATGGCAAGATATTCCTGCAAATATGCCAAGCCTTAGCAAGGCTAAAAAAATTCAACAGCGAGTGGCTTCAATGGGATTTGACTGGCCCACCTATCATGGTGCACTTGATAAAGTAAGCGAAGAAGTACTTGAAGTTAAAGAAGCAATAACACAAAACCCCTTGTCAGATCACACGGCAGAAGAGCTTGGCGATTTACTGTTTGCCACTGTTAATGTAGCGCGTCACGTTAAACGCGACCCAGAGCAGCTCCTCAGAAATGCAAATGATAAGTTTTCTGCCCGATTTGAAAAGGTACAGGCGTACTTGCAAGCACAAGGTAAAAGCTTAGACACGGCAAGCCTTGAAGAAATGGATAATGCATGGGAAGCAATCAAAAAACATAAATAAAATAGCGCACGTTTTTTAATCGCCCATTCGCTAATTTTAGCTGGATTGCTAAAGCATGTTTTGGTACAATTTCGCCCCGTCTTGATGATATGCCCATAGCCATTTTTTTGGGTGTTATATTCCTTTTAATTCCTGATATTCTAGGGTTCGCATGAGTACAAAATTTATCTTCGTTACTGGCGGGGTTGTTTCTTCGTTGGGTAAAGGTATTGCAGCAGCATCGTTGGCGGCTATTTTAGAAGCCCGTGGCTTAAATGTTACTATTTTAAAGCTGGATCCTTACATCAACGTTGACCCAGGCACAATGAGCCCAATTCAACACGGTGAAGTATACGTTACAGAAGACGGCGCAGAGACTGATCTTGATTTAGGTCACTACGAACGTTTTATTCGCACCAAAATGACTAGCCGAAATAACTTCACACAAGGCCGCGTATATGAAGACGTATTACGTCGCGAGCGTCGTGGTGAATACTTAGGCGCAACTATTCAGGTTATCCCTCATATCACTAACGATATTAAACAGCGCGTTTACGAAGGCGCTGAAGGCCATGACATAGCAATTGTTGAAATTGGTGGCACAGTAGGTGATATTGAATCACAACCGTTTATCGAAGCAATTCGTCAAATGGGCACAGAGATAGGTCGCGAACGCGCACTCTTTATTCACTTAACGTTAGTGCCTTTCTTAGGCCCTGCAGGCGAAGTGAAAACAAAACCAACACAGCACTCAGTTAAAGAACTTCGCTCTGTTGGTATTCAGCCAGATATTCTAATTTGTCGTTCAGACCGTAAGTTACCTAACAATGAGCGTGCAAAAATTGCATTGTTTACCAATGTAGAAGAAAAAGCGGTAATTTCATTACCCGATGTAGACAGTATTTATAAAATTCCAGCACTGTTAAAATCACAAGAACTAGACAACTTTGTATGTCGTCGTTTCCACTTAGACGCACCTGAAGCTGATTTAGTTGAGTGGGAACAAGTATTGTACCAAGAGTCTAACCCTACGGGTGAAGTAACCATTGGTATGGTTGGAAAATACATTGAACTACCCGATGCATACAAGTCGGTTAACGAAGCTTTAAAACATGCGGGCCTTAAAAACCGTTTAACTATCAACATTGAATATGTTGATTCACAAGACTTAGAAAGCAAAGGTGTAGAGCTGCTTTCTCACCTTGATGCTATTTTAGTACCAGGCGGTTTTGGTGGTCGTGGTGTTGAAGGTAAAATTTTAGCGGCTAAATACGCACGTGAAAATAAAGTGCCTTACTTAGGTATTTGTTTAGGTATGCAAGTGGCGCTTATTGAGTATGCACGTAATGTTGCAGGCTTAACCGATGCAAACTCAACAGAATTTAATGCTAAATCAGCAGCGCCTGTTGTAGGTTTAATCACTGAGTGGTTAGACGCCGAAGGTAAAGTAGAAGTTCGTGACGAGAAATCAGATCTTGGTGGCACAATGCGCTTAGGCGCTCAAAAATGTCACTTAGCACCAGGTTCTAAGGTACACGAAGTTTACGGTAGCGACGAAATTGTAGAACGTCACCGTCACCGTTATGAAGTTAATAACAACTTTGTAGACCAACTTGAAAAAGCAGGTTTAACATTCTCTGGTTTATCTGAAGATAAAAAACTAGTAGAAATTATTGAAAACAAAGATCACCCTTGGTTTATTGCCGCGCAGTTCCACCCGGAATTCACGTCAACACCACGTGATGGTCACCCGCTATTTGAAGGATTTGTAGCAGCAGCGCATATCCACCAAAAAGCGTCGTCGTAACTTATAAAAGCCGTGCATATATTGCACGGCTTTTTTGTTTTAAGACTGACTAAACTATGCAAAACATAGTAAAGTAAACAAAACTCACCATTTTGGGAATATAGAGGAAACAAGATGTCAAATATCGTAAAAGTAATTGGTCGCGAAATCATGGACTCGCGTGGTAACCCAACTGTTGAAGCTGATGTACATTTAGCTGATGGCTCATGGGGTCGTGCGGCCGCACCTTCTGGCGCATCTACTGGTACTCGCGAAGCATTAGAGTTACGTGATGGTGACAAAGCGCGTTACTTAGGTAAAGGCGTATTAAACGCGGTTGGTTACATCAATAAAGAAATTGCTGATGCGCTAGCTGGCCAAGACGCACTTAACCAAAGTGCAGTTGATAAAGTAATGCTAGATTTAGACGGCACTGAAAACAAAGAAAAATTAGGTGCAAATGCAATCTTAGCAGTATCACTAGCAACAGCTAAAGCCGCAGCTCAGTCTAAAAAAGTAGAGCTATACGAGCACATTGCTGATTTAAACGGCACACCGGGTGTTTATTCAATGCCACTTCCAATGATGAACATCATCAATGGTGGTGAACACGCAGATAACTCTGTAGATATTCAAGAATTTATGATCCAACCTGTTGGCGCTTCAAACTTCCGTGAAGGCCTACGTATGGGCGCAGAAGTTTTCCACAGCCTAGCAAAAGTACTTAAAGCAGATGGCCACTCTACAGCTGTAGGTGATGAAGGTGGCTTTGCGCCAAACCTTGAGTCTAACGAAGCAGCACTTGCAGCAATTAAAGTTGCAGTAGCAAATGCAGGTTACGAGTTAGGTAAAGATATTACGCTTGCAATGGATTGTGCTGCCTCTGAGTTTTACGACAAAGAAGCAAACATCTACGATCTTAAAGGTGAAGGCAAAAAATTCACGTCTGAAGAATTTAACTACTTCTTACAAGAGCTTACTCAGCAATACCCAATTGTTTCAATTGAAGATGGCTTAGATGAGTCTGATTGGGATGGATTTGCTCACCAAACTAAATTAATGGGCGATAAAATCCAGTTAGTAGGTGATGATTTATTCGTAACTAACACTAAGATTTTAAAACGTGGTATCGACAACGGTATTGCTAACTCAATCTTAATTAAGTTTAACCAAATCGGCTCACTAACTGAAACGTTAGCAGCTATTAAAATGGCGAAAGACGCTGGCTTTACTGTTGTTATCTCTCACCGTTCTGGTGAAACAGAAGATGCAACAATTGCTGATTTAGCAGTAGGTACTGCGGCAGGTCAAATCAAAACTGGTTCATTAAGTCGTTCTGACCGCGTAGCTAAGTACAACCAATTGCTTCGTATTGAAGAGCAATTAGGCGCTAAAGCACCGTACAACGGTTTAAAAGAAGTTAAAGGTCAGTAATTTTTTAGAAGCTGATTTTAAATTTTAAGCTATAAAATCCTCGCCATTGCGGGGATTTTTTGTTTAAGCTTTTTGAGTAACTACAACACTAATTAACAAGAATCCTCAATTAATTTGAGATACTAATATGGCGTTAATGGTGTTAAAACTTCCTAAAAAGTTTTATGGAAAATTTAAGCCTTGTTGTCGACAAGGATTAATCAAAGCAGAAATTGCTGCTTTAAAATGTCACCTGTAAAACTGGTTTTTAAGTAAAAACCACGGGGGAGGGTTTTAATTATTTGCCCGTTTGGGCCAATGGCATCGGTCACAATTTTGCTATTAGCGGCTTTTGGACGAATTTGCATTGCATCGCCTAAATGGCCTGATATTTCATCAACCCTACCAAGCGCAATAAGCTCCATTTGCTCTTCCCAGTCTCGTTGTAGTTTAGCGTCCTGCTCAGGCGTTGGTTGCCATAAAAAGCCACTGCCAATGGTTCTATTAAACGGTGCTATATCTCGCTCGCTTAAAACCGGAAGCCATAAAACGTGGTTAAGCTTTTTACGAACCGCACTAGTGTGCCATGTCATGCCCGTTACGTTTATTAGTGGCGTTACCGATACAAAGGTGGTTTCAAGAGGTTTGCCCTTATAGGAAATAGGCAGCGTTTTGAGTTCAATACCTAAATCCTCAAAGTCAGGAAGGGGTTTAGAACCCGCGGTTGCACCTAAAACGTACTCAATTAATTGACCCGTCCAGCCTTTTTCTCTTAATAAATCATCAGGGGTTTTAAAGTTATATTGCTCGGCAAGCTGTCCAAGCGTAAGGCCTGCAATACTGTTAACACGTTGAATAAGGTCATTAATTGAATGTGGTTTAGTTGGACGCATAGCACTAATTTGAGTTGAATAAATACCATGCTCATGATAGCAAATCAGCTAAGCCGTGGATATCTTTAGGGTTGTGTGTTTTTTGTTCGGTGGTTGGGTGTGTTAATTTTATACATTGTGAAAATTGCATCTAATTCGTTAAGTTGCTGACTAACTTGGCTTTTTTCTGTTGTCGAGTATTGATTGTATTGGGCGTAATAAAAGTTACAGGGATAAATACAACTATATGAACATGTTTATCCACAGAATCTGTGGAGAACAACACGTTTTCGATCTTGTATTGTGGATTTGTTTGCAAAATGAACGTGTTTTTTAAAAGTTATGCACAAACTGTGAGTAACTAGAGCAAAATAATAACTGCAATAGCTTTCATACATTTTTTTAAATCTTTTTACTCGTATCTCAGTATTTTCATCTCTGAGCTGAGTGTAAATTACACTTACCCACTGGCTCGCTTATAATAGTGTTTGCCGTATTGCGGCTAATGTGGAACAATCATTAAAAATCGACTTACAAATGAGGCACTAAGGTGATTGATGCCGAAGGTTTTCGTGCCAATGTCGGAATTGTAATTTGCAATAATCAGGGACAAGTATTTTGGGCCAGGCGCTACGGTCAGCACTCTTGGCAATTTCCCCAAGGTGGTGTTGATGATGGTGAAACACCAGAACAAACTATGTACCGTGAATTACACGAAGAGGTCGGACTGCGACCAGAAGATGTAGAAATTGTCGCAAGTTCAAAACATTGGTTACGCTATAAATTACCCAAACGATTAATTCGTCGCGACTCAAGTCCGGTGTGTATTGGGCAAAAACAAAAATGGTTTTTACTGAAACTTCGTTGTAAAGACGAAGATGTAAACTTACTTAAAACTCATCACCCAGAATTTGATGACTGGCGTTGGGTGAGCTATTGGTATCCTGTAAGGCAGGTTGTGTCGTTTAAACGGGATGTTTACCGACGTGTAATGAAGGAGTTTGCTCCTTTCGCTATGCCTTTTAATAAAAGAGAACAACATAAAGACCACTGGCGAAGTAAAAGGTAATAACATTATAGTAAAATAAAGGAGCAGGACATGCTGGCAACATTGAGGTCTATTGCTGAGTCTGTATCGCAACAAGCGAATTTAGACACTGCATTAGTGTGCTTTGTGCAAATGGTTAAAGACGCCATGAAAACCCAGTGCTGCTCTATTTATTTTGCTGATTATAGCCAAGACAACTTTGTGCTTATGGCTACCGAAGGGTTAAATCCTGATGCGGTTGGTAAGTTTAGAATTGGCTTTACAGAAGG
>NZ_NTLW01000083.1:0-12993 GCF_002632075.1 Pseudoalteromonas sp. ESRF-bin5
GCAGAAATGGCCCGTGGAAGAATGTTGATGCTGTTGAATACGCAACGTTAGAGTGGGTCAATTGGTTTAATAATCAACGCTTATTATCTTCAATTGGGTATATTTCACCAGCTCAATATGAAACAGACTACTATGATAATTTAAACGAGTCAGGTAAAGTGGCCTGACTTAAACAAACTGGTCTCCGATGAACTCGGGGCGATTCATGTCCATTTTCTACAAATAGTTTGTATTGCTTCAATATCGACTCGAACTCAGGTGCGATTGTTCTTATTTTCTCTAAAGCAGAAGCATTTTGAGTAGGGATTGTAAAATTGGCGTTACTAGGTAAGTCAAATAATTCCGGTAGAGTATTAGTGAAAACTGTTTTTAGAATATCTTCTAATGAATACCCAAGCCCTTTTAGTACGTTGGAATATGTGTCAATTTGGCCCATAGATGCCATTTCTAATTGTGTGAACACTACACCAAAAACGTATTCAGTTTTTGATCTAACACCTAAAGTTCTTTCTAAAACTCCAAGCTGATTTTCTTTGCTGGTTAGAGCTACAATATTCTGTTCATCCACGTACTTAAAAAGTGTCTCGAAGTTTCTGTACAGAATATATGGGTGATTATTTTCTTTAATGTAATCTAAGCTAAATTCATAATGGACTGTACCCTGTTCAATCCAAACATGTTTAATTTTAGAAGCATTTTCGGGATAACTGATAGCTACCCCGTATTTAAATGATAAACTAGAACCACTATCGAAAAACTCTTTAACAGACTGTTGGTATTTTCTCTTAGCTGCTAATTTAGTTTTATCTGAGATTCGGAAGTCACTATGTTTTTTAGCATTTTGTATTATTGGCAGGTAGTTAGTATTGCAATGCTCTGAGTCGATGTACGAAACAATTATGCTTTCTTTATCTTGAATAGTTAAACAACTAGGTAGGTACAACTTCGTTTTATTAAAACTATTTTCGACTTCATATATAGAAAGCAGGATCTCTGCACTTTGCTGGTCACTTTTTAAAAACTCACAGAGAACAAGCTTATATTTATCCACCAAATTTTTATGGCTCAACAAGTGCCTCATTTGATAGGGGGAGTTATTTAAAACTTCTTCTATTTGAGAAGGCGATATCTTTTTATATTGTTGATAGTTATTTATTAATAACCAGAAACTATCATAGTAACCGTAATCTATATTTTCAAAATATGACTGAAAGTTACTATCATCAATATTTGTTATGAATTTCCTAATTAAATTTTTAAACGTATTAACTTTTTCTTTGTAAGCAACAATATCTGTACCTGACCAACTTTTAAGGTATATGCCGTTTTCGAAAAACAGCGATATATTGTACAGTTCAAGTATATCGTTTATATCGTCTAAATCGTTTGCTATTTCGCTATTCAATAACAGCTCTGCTTTTGATAAGTAATGACCACTCGACATGTCGTGTATCGAGTGAAATACAACCCTATCTCTATCTGGCTTGTTCATAACAAACATTAACCTTGTAATTTCGTATCATTATCCCTTTTACTAAGGTATCGATTTTATACTTTTATTACAAATACTTATTAGCATGTATGACTTTGATAGATGTCTTGTATTCTTTAAAGTTTGGTTGCTGATATTTATGGATTAAAACAACCCGCTACCACCTTCAGCAGAAGTGTGAGTAGCTCCATAAACTTCAGACAACTTTTTAGGGCTAACATGAGTACAAAGTTATGTGGTGAGAATACTGTCATGGCCTAGCATTTCTTGGATGGGACGAAGATCTGCGACATTATCTAACATCGTGATCGCGTTGTTGTGACGGTATAAATGGCACGCGCCAGTACGGTCAAATCCTGCTAGTTTCACATACTGTGCCTTTCCAGATCCGATGAAAGCAAACATTGGGCGAATCTTACCAATGTAGAAAGCTAACCACTCTCATCTTCGCAAACTAATTGGCAGCAAACGTGCTTTTTTACTTCTGCCGTGAACTCGAACCAACTACATTGAAGTAAAGAATAATATATCTAATAGTCAAAACAGAAAAGGTGAGCAAAATGCTCACCTTTTGAAAGTTGTGTTAACCATCTTAATTAAAGCGTTAACCCACTTAATTACATGATCACAAGTCTCTGCTCTTAGTCGCGATAAGTCTCTACCGCTGGGCATGAACATACTAAATTACGGTCGCCGTATACATCATCTATACGTGTAACAGTTGGCCAGAACTTGTCTTTAGCTACCGAAGGCACTGGGAAGGCTGCGTAAAAACGGTCATACGCGCGATCCCATTCGTTACCAAGTACGTCAGCTTGTGTATGCGGTGCAAACACAAGTGGGTTGTTTTCGATTGACCATTCGCCAGAGATTACTTTGTCTATTTCGCCTTTGATTGACACCATCGCTTCGATAAAGCGGTCTATCTCGCCTTTTGACTCAGACTCAGTTGGCTCTATCATCAATGTGCCCGCAACTGGGAACGACATAGTGGGTGAGTGGAAGCCGTAATCTTGTAGGCGCTTAGCGACGTCCATTTCAGTAATGCCTGACGCTTCTTTTAATGGGCGCAGGTCAACAATACACTCGTGAGCAACGCGATTGTTACGGCCACGGTATAAAATTGGGAAGTGCTGGCTTAACTCGTGCGTTAAGTAGTTAGCGTTCACAATGGCCATTTCAGTGGCTTGTTTTAAGCCCTCTGACCCCATCATGGCAATGTACGCCCATGAAATAGGTAAAATAGCGGCTGAGCCGTAAGGCGCTGCCGATACGGCACCGTTGTTAATGTTTGTACCCGGTACGTTAATTACGCTGTGGTTTGGCATAAATGGCGCAAGGTGCGATTTAACACCAATTGGGCCTACACCTGGGCCGCCGCCACCGTGTGGAATACAAAACGTTTTATGCAAGTTTAAGTGCGATACGTCTGAGCCAATAAAACCTGGGCTTGTTACACCTACTTGCGCGTTCATGTTTGCGCCGTCCATGTAAACTTGGCCGCCGTGCTCATGAATAATGTCACATAGTTCACGAATGGTTTCTTCGTAAACACCGTGGGTAGATGGGTATGTGATCATGGCACACGACAGGTTTTCAGACACGTCTTCAGCTTTCGCTTTTAAGTCTTCCATGTCGATGTTGCCGTTTTTATCACAGTTAACCACAACAATTTTCATGCTCGCCATTTGTGCCGACGCTGGGTTAGTACCGTGTGCTGAGCTTGGAATTAAACATACGTTACGGTGTGCATCCCCTCGTGACTCGTGGTATTTACGAATGGCAATTAAGCCTGCGTATTCACCTTGTGCACCCGAGTTTGGCTGAAGTGAAACCGCATCGTAACCCGTAATGTTAACTAGCCAGTCGTGTAGCTCGTTAATCATTATTTGATAACCTTCTGCTTGGTCTAGCGGGCAGAATGGGTGAAGGTTTGCAAACTCAGGCCATGTAACTGGGATCATCTCAGCGGTCGCGTTTAGTTTCATGGTGCATGAACCTAACGAGATCATTGAGTGGTTAAGCGCTAAATCTTTGTTTTCAAGGCGCTTAATGTAGCGAAGCATGTCTGTTTCGCTGTGGTAGCTGTTAAAGTTTGGATGCGTTAATACTTCGTCATCACGTACTAAACTCGCTGGAATAGAGTCGCTACCGTTTGCTTCAATATCGGCTGCAATACTGTCTACGCTTAGGCCGTGGCCTTCACCTAGTACAATATCAAATAGCTCGGCAACGTCTGCACGGGTTGTGGTTTCTGAAACCGAAATTGAGTATTCGCCGTCGTGGTTTGTAGCAAAGTTAACGCCTTTGGCAAGTGCACGTGCTATTACGTCGTCTTTGTTGTCGCCAACAATTGTTAACGTATCAAACCACGTGCTGTGCTTAAGGGCTACGCCTTTGGTTTTTAGGCCAGCAGCTAAAATATCAGCAAAGCGGTGTATACGCTGCGCAATAGTTTTTAAGCCTTGTGGGCCGTGGTACACCGCATAAAACGCCGCCATGTTGGCAAGTAGTACCTGCGCTGTACAAATGTTTGAGTTGGCTTTGTCGCGGCGGATGTGTTGTTCGCGCGTTTGCATTGCCATACGCAGTGCGTCGTTACCTAAACGGTCTTTAGATACACCAATAATACGCCCTGGTAATGAACGCTTGTACGCGTCACGTGTTGCAAAAAATGCAGCATGTGGACCGCCGTAACCCATAGGTACACCAAAACGCTGAGCCGAACCAAGTACTACGTCGGCACCTAATTTACCCGGTGCTTTTAATAGTAATAAACTCATAATGTCGGCAGCAACACAGGCAATGGCTTTTTTGCTTTGAACGCCAGCAATTAGGTCGGTTACGTCAACTATTTCGCCCGATGTAGATGGGTATTGGAATAATGCACCAAAAATGTCGTGATTAACGGCGTCGGCCGCTTTGCCTACAATTATTTCAAAACCAAACTGCTCAGCACGGGTGCTTACTACGTCGATAGTTTGTGTGTGTACGTCGTCGGCAATAAAAAAGGCATTGGCTTTTTTAGCTTTAGATACGCGTTTTGCAAGGCCCATTGCCTCGGCTGCAGCGGTTGATTCGTCAAGTAACGACGCACTTGCTAAATCAAGGCCGGTTAAATCAAGGGTCATAGTCTGGAAGTTTAGTAATGATTCTAAACGCCCTTGTGCAATCTCTGGCTGATACGGCGTGTACGCTGTATACCAACCCGGGTTTTCAAGTACGTTACGTAAAATTACGTGCGGTACATGTGTTGGGTGGTAGCCTTGGCCAATGTACGATTTGAAAACTTTATTTTTGCTTGCTACTGATTTTAAGTAGCTTAGTGTTTCAACTTCAGTACGGCTTTCGCCAATGCTTAGCGGTTGCTCTAGGCGAATGTTAGCCGGTACAGTTTGATCGATCAGCTCTTGTACACTCGATACTTCAAGAGCGCTTAGCATATCGCTTACTTGCGCTGGGCTTGGCCCAATATGGCGGCGAATAAAATCTTGCTTTTGCTCTAACTGTTCAAGAGATTTGGCGTTTGACATGTGTCCAGATTCCTATGATCCTAAATACTAATGGGTAACTAGTATTGATTAAAATATATGATGATTTGGCAACTTACTGGGTATGGGCAATAAGCTGTAAAATCATAAAAGCCCCGATTGTTTACTCAACATGCGGGGCTTTAGACAAAAAGTGATTACTCTTCGTCGATAGTGTGCGAGTAGCCTTCAGCGTCTAATAGGTTGTCTAGCTCAGACACATCAGATGCTTTAAGACGGAATAACCAACCGTCGCCGTACGCGTCGTTGTTTACTGTTTCAGGTGCGTCTTCTAGCTCTTCATTAATAGCAATCACTTCACCACCAATTGGTGCGTAAATGTCTGAAGCAGCTTTAACCGACTCCGCTACTGCACAGTCTTCGCCTGCGTCTACTTCGTCGCCTACTTCTGGTAATTCAACAAACACCATGTCGCCAAGTAGTTCTTGCGCGTGTTCTGTAATACCAACTGTAAAGGTACCGTCACCTTCGTCGCGAACCCACTCGTGTGAAGAAGCGTATTTTAATTCAGTAGGGATATTGCTCATTATCTTGTTCCTTTGGTTATGATACCAATCAACTTAAATATTTAACCACTCTAGCGGTCTAAACAAAGCGCTAACATCGTTATTAATTTCTCAGGTAGAACAACTACATATCAAAATTAATGCCTTGTTATCACTCTATTTATCCGTCGCTATAAGTGATTAATAACTCAACATGATTGGTATTATTGGGTGATAACACCAAATTTTAAATTATTGATTTACCGTTGCGTACAAAGCTAGGCTTCACTACTTTAACGTTAACTAATTTTTTGCGCATTTCTACTTGAGCAGTGTCGCCTGTTGAACGTGGTACACGTGCAAGGGCTACACTAAAACCAAGTGTAGGTGAAAAAGTACCTGAGGTAATAACCCCTTCTCCACCGTCAACAATTACTTTTGAACCGCTACGCAATACGCCTTTTTCTTCAAGTACTAAACCAACAAGCTTGTCGGTGCTTTTTTCAGCGCGTTGTTTAACCAGTACGTCACGGCCAATAAAGTCACGATCTTCTGGTTCCCATGCAATGGTCCATGCCATGTTAGCTGCAAGTGGCGATACGCTTTCGTCCATATCTAGGCCGTAAAGGTTCATACCTGCTTCTAAACGTAGCGTGTCACGTGCACCTAAACCAGCTGGCGCTACACCTGCGTCTAGCAGTTGTTGCCATAAATCGGCTGCTTGGTCGTTTGGTACTACAATTTCGTAACCGTCTTCGCCAGTATAACCCGTTGTAGCAAAAAATAAATCACCCACTTGAACACCAAAAAACGGCTTCATGCCTTCAACTGCAGCTTGTTGCTCTGCATTTAAAAGCGTGCCTGTTTTTTCGCGTGCGTTAGGGCCTTGCACTGCAATCATTGCAAACTCTGGGCGCTCAGTCACTGTAACGGCAAAATCGCTCGATACATTAGCTAAATGCGCTAAGTCTTTTTCGCGCGTAGCCGAGTTAACCACTAAGCGGTAAAACGTTTCGCTGAAAAAGTAAATAATAAGGTCGTCAATTACGCCGCCTTGCTCGTTAAGCATGCCGGTGTAGAGCGCTTTACCAGGTACGGTTAATTTAGCCACGTCGTTTGCTACAAGCTTACGTAAAAATGCTTTAGCTTGGTCGCCTTCAATATCAACAATGGTCATGTGTGATACGTCAAACATGCCTGCATCGTTACGCACTGCATTATGTTCTTCTATTTGTGAGCCGTAGTTGATTGGCATTTCCCAGCCATGAAAATCAACCATTTTTGCGCCCGCTTCTAGGTGCTTAGCATGGAGTACAGTTTTAGAAGTCATAACATTCCTTCACGTTTTAAATTAACCCTTAATGGGCGTGGCTTAAATTAAAAACAGGCAAACATTATTATGTTTACCTGTTGGTTGTTTTTGTTATGCGGCCTGATTTTGCATTACTGCAAAACCCAGCGTTTGCATATAGTTTTGCCATTTTTGTAGCTCTGGCGCTTTAGCTATGAGCACAAAATGCTGCTCATCTTTGTTATCAATCGCGGTAATAAATACCTCACCGCTTTGCGCACCGTAGCATAGTTGTGCGTCAGATAATCGCAAACCGGGTGTTAATTTAAAGGCATCAACTAGCGTATCAAAGGCGTTTTCGCCGCTTAAGGTAAAGCTAGTTAGGTCGGTACGAATAACGTAGTCAATATCAAAACGAAGCTGTTGTTCGTTTATAAGTGACTGTAATTGCAGGCTTGCGCTGTGAGGTAATACAAATCGAAAAGCGGTTTCGCTAAAATAATACACGGCGTAACTAAAGTCAGAATAAAAGTCGCCATCTAATGTGCCTTTTAAACCTAAACCGCTGGCCGTTAATTTTGTTAAATCGTGGCCTAAAATACTGCTTAAAAATACAGAAGCTTCGCTGCCGCTAAAATCCATTACAACTGTGCTGTTATTTGTTTGCAAAGCGTTTATAACCGCGCTGTTAGCGTTGCTGTGGCGGGCAAACATTATTGGGTTAAAAGTCATAACAAACACCTGTGTATTTTTAATCTTAAAATTATATTGCGCGGGGTCTGTAACAACAAATTGTAATTATTTATCAATTGATAAATAATACTTATATATGTAGCCACATAAATTGTAATTTTAAATATGAAAAATATATCAACCGACAGTTTACGTACCTTTGTAATGATTGTAGATGTAGGCGGATTTGCCAAAGCCGGCGACTTTTTGGGGCTTTCGCAACCAGCGGTAAGCTTACAAATAAAGCGTTTAGAAGATGTATTAGGCTATAAATTATTTAAAAAGCAAGGCCAGCGCCAAGTATTAAACCAGTACGGCGAACTATTATTGCCCATGGCAAAACAAATGATACAATACAACGATGCCATTTTGCAGCAATTTACGTCAGAGAGCATTACCGGAAAAGTACGTTTAGGCATACCTAGCGAATTTGCTGCGCGTATACTCCCCTCTATTATTGGCGACTTTGTGGCGCTGTACCCAGAAGTATCGCTTGAAGTTAAATCGCGATTAAGTAAGCATTTGCTATCGGCTTCTAGGCAAGACCAATTTGATCTAGTGCTTGCGCTAAACGAGCAACTTACCTCAAGTAAATTTCCTATTTTTATGCAAGACCAATTGGTGTGGGTGGGTGATTTAAACCAAGCAAAAAACCAAGTGGTTACCTTAGTAACCGCGCCAGAGGGATGTATTTATCGCCGCCGCGCTACCGATGCGCTTAAAAATGCCGGCATAAAATACCGTATTGTATATAGCAACGCCGACTTAACGGGGCTTATTGCGGCATTAAAAGAAGGGCTTGGTATAACAGTACTGGCAAAAAGTACCGTACCCAGCGAGCTTAATTACCAAGTACACACTAAACACTTACCGGCACTGGGCAACATTGGTATTAGCTTGGTTAAAAGTTCGGGGGAGTCAGAAAATGCGGTAGATAAGCTTGCTGAGTTTATTGCCCTGCGTTTAGGCTAATAAAACACACACTCAACTTTATACTTAGCTTCACGATTACAAAACAATACAAAAGATATAAAAAAGTTAATTAAGTTACATAATATATGTTTTTAGTTCTAAAAAAATGAATAGTTTTATACTTAATAATATTGATTCGCATTCGTTAACGTGTTCAAATTACGCCAATTTAGATAATCAACGTGATTAGGACAAAAATGAACCCTAAGTTTTTAGTATCTACTCTTGCAACTGCGGTTGCTTTGTCTTTTACAGCCACTGCAATGGCTAAAGACACCAGCGATAAAGAACAACGCTTTGAACAAATTACAGTTATTGGCTCACAGCAAGCTATAAACGACATTCCTGGTTCGGCTACTTTTATCTCTGACGAAGAACTTCAAAAATTTGAGTTTACCGATATTTCGCGTGTTTTAGCGTCTGTTCCGGGTGTTTACGTTCAAGAAGAAGATGGCTACGGCCTTCGTCCTAACATTGGTATGCGCGGTACTGGTACCGGCCGTAACGATAAAATTTCTGTAATGGAAGATGGTGTATTAGTCGCACCTGCGCCTTACTCTGCGCCTTCTGCTTATTACTTCCCTACTATGGGTCGTATGGAAACAATTGAAGTATTAAAAGGCGCGGCCTCTGTTAAATACGGTCCTCGTACTACAGGTGGCGTTTTAAACTTACTTTCTCGTAGCTTACCAACCGAGCCAAATAGTTCTAAAGGTATGGTAGATGCAGCGCTTGGTAGCGATGGCTACTACAAAGGCCACGCGTACTTTGGTAAAGAAAAAAACAACACGTCTGGCTTGGTTGAAGTATTTACTTACGGCGCCGATGGCTTTAAAGAGCTCCCTGTTGGCAGCGACAACACGGGCTTTGAAAAAACAGATTTGCTATTAAAATTTGGCCATACGTTTGGTCAAAACGATGCGCATAACATTGAGCTAAAAGTAAAATACTCTGACGAAACATCAGACGAAACTTACATGGGCTTAACTGACGAAGATTACAAAGCAAACCCTAATCGCCGTTACGCTGCATCGCAAAACGATGAAATGAACACTCGCCACAACGCTTACCAACTAAACTATGCGTACCGTTTTGGTGAAGGCTACGAATTACTTGCAACCGCTTACCTAAACGATTTTCATCGTAACTGGTATAAAGCAAGTAGTGTAGGAACAAGCACGCTTGAGCAATACAGCGACTTTGAAGCAAATCCAACAAGCGAAGGTATTGAAGGTATTGGTGTTAAAGCTAACAACCGTGATTACCAAGCAAAAGGCATTCAGTCTGAATTACATATTCCTGCAGGCGATCACTACGTTACTGTTGGTGTGCGTTACCACGAAGACGAAATGGATCGTTTCCAATGGCAAGACACGTACACGCTTAATCAAGACCTAAGCATGACACTTACATCGCAAGGTGTACCTGGCTCAGATAGCAACCGTGTAGATAGCGCAAAAGCAAGCACGTTATTTGTTCAAGACGAATGGACACTAGACGCGTTAGTTATTAATGCAGGTCTTCGTTACGAAGACATTACCATTACGCGTGAAGAATGGTCTAAATCAGATCCAACTCGTAGCAATGGCTTAACTAAAGATATTTCTAACGATACTGAAATTTTAGTGCCATCGTTAGGTGCCACTTACACACTTAACGATAACGTTACGTTACTTGCGGGTATTCAAAAAGGTTACGCTCCAGCGGCACCGGGTAATGCTGACCAAGAAGAAGAAGAAAGTGTAAACCTTGAGTTTGGCTCTCGCTTTAATATGGATGGCTTTAACGGTGAAGTGATTGCGTTTTTCTCTGATTACGACAACATGCACGGTAACTGTACTGCTGCTGTGGGTTGTAGCGACGAAAATATTGGCGACCAATACAACTACGGTGAAGTAGAAGTATCGGGCTTTGAATTTAGTGCGGGTCGTACTTTTGCAACAGACGCTGCGCAATTTCCAGTTAAATTAACGTACACATACACTGACTCTGAGTTTAAAAACACGTTTGATTCAGAAATTTGGGGCTCGGTAGAAAAAGGCGATGCAATGCCTTACGTACCTGAAAATCAAGTTGCTTTATCGTTAGGCGCTGAGTTTGCATCGTTTGTTGTTAACAGCCAAATACGTTACGTATCTGATTCTCATGCCGACCTATCTGACTCAGGCTTAAACGCAATTGATAGCCGTGTAGTATGGGATTTAGCTGCTAAATACTTAATCGACGACAACCAAAAAGTATACTTAACGGTTGATAACCTGTTTGATAAAACGTACATAGCTAACCGTGCTAATGGCGGTATTCAGCCAGGTAAGCCTCGTAGTATTCAAATGGGCTACACATACAGCTTTTAAGTAGTTGCTGAGTAAAACGACTCGTTAACTAAACCGTTTTACTCACACCATACTTAGCAAATAGTAGATACAAAAAAGCCGAGATTATTTAATCTCGGCTTTTTTAATGCTTAAGCTTTAAGCTAGAGCAATTTAATTGTTTGCGTTACGTTGGCGTAATACTTCAAATAAACAAATACCGGTTGCAACCGATACGTTTAAGCTAGACACCGACCCTGCCATTGGAATTTTAACCAATACATCGCAATGCTCACGCGTTAAACGGCGCATCCCCTCACCTTCTGCGCCCATAACTATGGCCATTGGGCCTGTTAAGCTTGCATCAAATACATGCGTGTCGGTTTCGCCTGCTGTGCCAACTACCCATACGCCAGCATCTTTAATTTCACGAAGCGTACGTGCGAGGTTAGTGACTTGAATAAGGGGCACTGTTTCTGCTGCGCCACACGCTACTTTTCGTGCTGTACCGTTAAGCTTTGCCGACTTATCTTTAGGAACAATGATCGCATGTACGCCAGCGGCATCTGCACTTCGCAGGCATGCACCTAAGTTATGCGGGTCGGTTATGCCATCAAGTACGAGTAAAAATGGAGTTTCTTCACGCGCAATGATCACATCTAAATCTTTTTCGTTGTAAGTTGGCGCCGCTTTTACGTTAGCAATAATCCCCTGATGCTGCTCGTCTTTCGACTTGTTATCAAGTGCTTTACGCTGCATAAATTGTACTGAAATACCAAATTTACGTGCTTCATCAATAATCGGTGTTAAGCGTTTATCATCACGGCCTTTAAGGGCGTAAATTTCTAAAAATCGCTCAGGCTCTTTTGCTAAAATTGCTTCAACAGAGTGAAAGCCAAAAATTAATTCATTACTCACGTATTTTATGCTCCTGGGCTTGTACGTTTACGGGCATTTTTGCCTGGTCTTTTAGGCTTTTTAGCCGATTTCTTTTTCGGTTTTTTCTTTGCGGTGCCATCGCTGGCTTTAACCGCCGACTTACCACCAGCTTTACCTTTACCGGCTGGCTTTTTTTTACCTTTTGGCTTGTCGTCTGATTTTTTACCCGGTACTTTGCCTGCTTTTAATTGTGAGCGTACACTCGCAGGGCCTTTACCTTTAGGTGCACGACGGCGTGAATACCTGTCTTGTGCTACATCGCCTTTAAGTACTAAGTTTATACGGCGGTCGTCTAAACTGACTGAGGCAACTTGCACCGTTACTTTATCGCCAAGTCGGTAAACGGTGTGGCTGTGTTCACCAATCAGGCAATGTTTTGCAGCATCATGTGCAAAAAACTCGTCGCCTAAATTAGTAACGTGAATTAAACCATCAATTTGTAAATCGTCTAATCGTATAAATAAACCAAAGTTTGTAACCGACGAAATAACCCCGGTAAACTCATCGCCAACGTGGTCTTGCATAAACTCACATTTAAGCCAGTCGGCTACTTCGCGAGTCGCGTCGTCTGCACGGCGCTCAGTAGTTGAACACTGCTCGCCTAATTGATCTACTTCATCGTCAGTGTACGCGTATGCGCCTGACGTTTGTTGACCTTGTGCTTTTAGCACCGCTTTAATTGCACGGTGTACAACTAAATCTGGGTAACGACGAATAGGCGATGTAAAGTGCGCATAAGCCGATAACGCTAAACCAAAGTGACCTATGTTATCTGGCTGATAAACCGCTTGTTTCATTGAGCGCAGCAGCATAGTTTGAATAAGCTCGGCCTCTGGGCGCTCGCCTAATTTAGCTAATATTTGCGTAATTTCTTTAGGCGTTGGTTCGTCGCCTAATGTGCTCTGAATCCCTAACTCAGTTAAAAACTGTGTAAAGTTACCTAGCTTTTCACTGTCGGGTTCATCATGCACACGGTAAAGTGCACTGGCCTCGTTCTTTTCGAGTAATTTAGCCGCTGACACGTTGGCTAAAATCATACATTCTTCAATGAGTTTGTGCGCGTCGTTGCGGATAACAGGCACAATAGACTCTATTTTACGGTGTGCATTAAATACAAAGCGCGTTTCGAGTGTTTCAAATTCAATAGCACCACGCTCTTGGCGTGCTGATTTAAGCGCCATGTACATTTGCTGTAAATCAGTTAAATGTGGCACTACGG
>NZ_NTLW01000053.1:0-11259 GCF_002632075.1 Pseudoalteromonas sp. ESRF-bin5
AAAGATAAAGAGGCCAGCGCTATTGCAATTATGTTTACGGGACTCACGGTTGCACTTGTAACAGGAGTGCCATTAGGAACGTGGATAGGTCAGCATTTTGGCTGGCGTGCAACATTTTTAGTGGTATCAGTGTTGGGCTTAATAGCTTTGGTAGGAAGTGCTATTTTGGTACCCAAAAACTTGAAGCAGTCTATCCCTGCAACCTTTAAAGAACAGCTTCAGGTTATTGTTAAACCGCGCTTATTACTCGTATATTTAATGACTATTTTAGGCTATGGCGGCACGTTTACAGCATTTACTTATTTAGCGCCGATTCTAGAGCAGGAAACTGGCTTTGCACCCTCAGCTATTGGTTTAATTATGCTGGTTTATGGTGCATCTGTAGCGGTAGGCAATATTTGGGGTGGAAAACTTGCGGATAAACGCGGACCAATAAGTGCACTCAGTATTATATTTAGTGCTCTTAGCATTATTTTATTGGCACTTACATTTACCATGGATAATAAAGTAGCTGCCGTACTTACAATTTTAGTTTGGGGCGCCTTTGCGTTTGGTAACGTGCCAGGCTTACAGCTTTACGTTGTAAAACAAGCACAAAAACATACACCTAATGCTGTGGATGTTGCATCTGGATTAAATATAGCCGCTTTTAATATTGGTATTGCACTTGGCTCAATCATTGGTGGAAGCGTAGTGGAAAGTATGACTCTGCGAGACACAGCATGGATAGGCGCCGTTATTTCTGCATTAGCATTTATAGCGACTCGTTACAGTGGCTTGCTCGATAAGCGTGAAATTCAGCGAGCATAAAGTGTAAACTTTGTATCATTAAACCCTTGAAACGCATTTTTATAACCTCATAGCTACTGTGAGGTTATTTTTTGAGAAAGTAAAAGGTGTATTTTTTAACGCTATTCAATAGCTGTATTTTAAACCAACGTATAAGGATAGATTCATGACACAACGTGTAATTGAAATGCCGAATTTAGGTGTTGGAACATTTCGTTTAGAAGGCGATACTGCATACAACTCGGTAAAAATGGCATTAGATGTCGGGTTTCGCCATATAGACACAGCGCAAATTTATGGTAACGAAGAGCAAGTAGGCCAAGCTATAAAAGATAGTAACATTCCGCGCAGCGAAATATTTTTAACGACTAAAGTGTGGAATAACAAACTCAATAAAACTGATTTTATTGCAAGCGTAGAAAAGTCTTTAGAAAAGCTGCAAGTAGACTCTGTTGATTTATTGCTTATTCATTGGCCTGCGCCATCAAACGATGAGCCAATGAGTGAGTACCTAACTGAGCTTTTAAAAGCTAAACAGCTTGGTTTAACAAAACATATTGGCGTGTCTAATTTCACTATTGCAAACTTAAACGAAGCTATGCAAACGCTAGACTCGCGTGAAATATTTACTAACCAAGTTGAGGTACATCCGTACTTAACTAATACAAAATTACGTGCGTTTTGCGCTCAGCACGGTATACACGTAACGGCTTATATGCCGTTTGTGGTCGGTAAAGTACTAAAAGATAAAACAATTATTGATATAGCGAATAAGCATAACGCTTCACCTGCGCAAGTTGTAATTGCTTGGGAAAACGCCAATGGCATGACTACGATTCCATCGTCAACTAAGCGTAAAAACTTGGAAGATAACTTTAACGACCATGTTAAGTTAGACGATGAAGACATTGCCCGTATTGATGCACTTGATTGTGGCGACCGCCAAGCAACGCCTGATTTTGCGCCGCAGTGGGATCAGTAATAAAATACGCAACACGATATTAGGTGTAGCAAAACTGCACCTTTGTTTTTTAAAAAGGACTCCGTATGTTAACGGTAATTGCCACAATCGCGAGCAAAAATATTGATGCAGAAGTTGTATTAACTGCACTCGAAAACCTGCAAAAGTACTCGCGCCAAGAAGTAGGCTGCCTACGTTATGAGCTATCGGTAAAAAGTGACGCGCAGCAAACGACTTATTTAGTGACTGAACAGTGGGCATCAGATGAGCATTTTGAATCGCACAAAAACGAGCCACATTTTAAAGCTTTTGGAACACAAGTTACCGGGCTTCTAACAAGCAGTAATATTGACGTGTACAACACCATTGGCTAGTAAAAAGCACTCTTATTAGTTAGTAAAATACAGTGGCGACGTAAACATACATCGCCATTTGCGTTACTCTGTATTTTAAACCCCAAGCCTGTATAAACCTCAGCAGTTTTTATTTAATCGATAAATCGTACTTTAAAATAAGTGCGTCTATGTAACGGGCACGCAGTGTATGTTGTTTTTCGTGATCGGCGCCGTGGCCTAATGCTTTATTGAGCAGCTTCATAGCGGGGTGCAGCTGCGTACGCTCTTGTTGGTTTAAACTTCCTTTAGTGCGCAATTCAGTAATATCGTCTACCAGCAAGCGGCCTATGTCCACACATACTATTTCGTCAATTAACCCGTTTTGTGTCAGTACACCGTATTTGCTGCATAAAAACTGTTGCCACACTTGCTGTAAATGCTCGTCTATTTCGCAGCCAAATAATTCTTCATTAAAATTAAAGCCTTGCTGAGCAAGTTTACTCAGGCTTGCTGTGTACTGCTGCGCAAAGTAATTAAAGGCATTGCTTGAGGATTCAATTTTTTGTTTTATTAGCCCTTGCCCCCAATTTACACAACCTCGCGGGTAATAATCATCGTACTCTTCACATTCATACAAACCAGAATACGAGCTACAACTTAGCTGGCTTTTTATACAATAACTTGGTTTAGGAAAAATGCTTTGCTGCTGCCACGTATCTAGTTGCTCGGCGTCAATATTTAAAGCATGGCAAAGCTCATCGGTGGTATAAAAATGAGTGGCTAAGTAGTCAGATAAACGCATAAAGGCTCGCTTAAAGTTAAAAATACAAACACTGTTTAAATGTACAGTATTTGTATTTTGTATTATCAAACTAAATAACACAAGCCATTTTACGTTTATTATTAGCTTAGGCCTGCAAAAATGCGTGTAAGTATGTTACAAATAGCGCAAGTTTTATAAATAATGAATTTTTATGCGCACCCTAGAACAAATTAAACAAGCAAGCTTAATTACTGCTATTAAAACCCCGTATTTAGCTAATGGTGAAATAGATTTAGTCAAGTATGATGAACTCGTCGAAATACAAATTGCAGCGGGTGTAGATGGCATTGTGGTTGGTGGTACAACCGGCGAAGGCCAGTTAATGAACTGGGAAGAGCATTTAATGCTTATTGCGCACAGTGCAAACAAGTATGGCAATCAGTTACTAATTGTTGGTAATACAGGCAGTAACAATACGCGCGAGGCAATAAAGGCCACCAAATATGGCTTTGCAAGTGGTATGCATGCAGCGCTACAAATTAACCCTTATTATGGCCGTACCTCTATTGTTGGTGTAAAAGAGCACTTTAAACGAGTGCTCGATATAGGTCCAGCCTTTATTTACAATGTGGCAGGGCGCACAGGACAAGACTTAACCCCTGATATTATTGAGCCTTTAGCAAAACACCCTAATTTAATTGGTATAAAAGAATGCGGTGGTAACGAGCGAATTGCACATTACGAGCAACAAGGCATTGCGTGTTGGTCAGGTAATGATGACGAAGCGCACGATGCACGCCATGTACACAAAGCACACGGTGTTATATCGGTGACATCTAATCTTATTCCTGGGTTGTTTCGCCGATTAATGGATACTAAAAATGATGCGTTAAATAGCTCATTACAACCTTTAATGAACTGGTTGTTTTGCGAGCCAAACCCGATTGCAATAAACACGGCATTGATGATGACGGACGCAGTAAACCCCGTATTTAGATTGCCGTATTTGCCACTGAATTATGAGCAGCAACAAATAGGGTTGCCACTCATTAATCAGTTAAATGAAGCCGATGTAGTAGGTGGCAAGGCGCGTTTACTTAACAGCGATGAAGTATTAACTCTCTCTTAGCTATAAGTTTGATATTATGAGCAGTAATAACTAACTGTTGGCTCATTTTTACTGTATAATTTGCGACCCTTGATAATGTGGCCGTAGGTTATACAGCATGAATTTTAAATCTTTTAGTTTCGCACCTGAAATCATCCAGGCATTAGACGAACTCAACTATCACACTCTTACGCCCATTCAACGCGCAGCAATTCCAGCTGTTCGTAAAGGTAAAGACGTTTTAGCCAGTGCACAAACTGGTACCGGTAAAACTGCCGCGTTTGCTTTACCTGTTATCCAAAAATTAATTGAATCAGACTTAAGCACAACCAATGCACCTACTGCTTTGGTTTTAGCACCAACACGAGAATTAGCAGAGCAAATAGCCAATAACTGTAAAGAATATGCAAAGCATACCTCACTAAAAGTAGTGAGTTTATTTGGTGGAGTAAATACCGCAGGCCAAGAAAACGCATTAAAAGCAGGCGTTGATATTGTAGTCGCAACTCCGGGTCGTTTATTAGATCACATTCGCCTAGGTAACTTAAGCTTGGCCAATGTAAAGCACCTAGTACTTGATGAAGCCGACCGTATGCTTGATATGGGCTTTATCACAGATATGCAGTCTGTGATTAAAAGCTGTGCTGATGACCGTCAAATTTTATTGTTTTCGGCTACATTCCCTGCAGCTATTAAACAATTTGCTTCTAAGGTACTTAAGCAACCTGAAATTGTGCGTGTTGACCAAACTAACAGTACCGCATCGACTGTACAGCACGTTGTATATCCTGTGGAAGAGCGCCGCAAACAAGAACTTCTTTCTGAGCTGATTGGTAAGAAGAACTGGCAGCAAGTACTTGTGTTTGTAAATATGAAAGACACAGCGGATGAGCTAGTTAAAGAACTAAACCTTGATGGCATTCCTGCAACCGTTTGCCATGGCGATAAGTCACAAGGTAACCGACGCCGTGCTTTACGTGAGTTTAAAGAAGGTAAGGTACGTGTGTTAGTGGCCACTGAAGTTGCTGCGCGTGGTATTGATATTGATGGATTACCGCGTGTAATTAATATTGACTTACCATGGCTTGCTGAAGATTACGTTCACCGTATTGGCCGTACAGGCCGTGCTGGTAATCAAGGCCAAGCAATATCGTTTGTAAGCCGTGAAGAAGAAAATACATTATTTGAAATCGAAGCATTAATTGGTCAAAAAATTAAGCGTGTTTACCTTGAAGGCTATGAAGTGAGTAACCGCGAAGTGCTTATTGATAAAATAGGTAAAAAGCCGGCTCACTTACGCCGTACTCGTTCTAATAAGTTATCAGGGCAAGCAACGGGCGAAGCTCGCGCGGTAAACCGTTCGCGTATATCTAATGTGCGTAAAAGCTTAAAAGGTGCAAAGTTGTCACTTAAAAAATAACAACTCATATAAGAATTAATAAAACCTGAGTTTTTACTCAGGTTTTTTTATGGGTGAAATAAATACTGCGTCGATTATTTGAGCATGCTGATAGGCCGCCTATGGCTGGTTTTTATTTGCAATAATAGATAACCCAACAGGTAGTCCACTGACTTGACCAACAGGAAGAGTTATATGAGTTGTGCCGGCAATTGCTGATAAAGAACTACTACTGCCTTTAAAGTTATCACCATTTACTAAGTCTGTTTTCCATGCAGGTGATGTTGTTGGGGCAATGACAACATCCACATTATTATTTTTGTATAAATTAGTAATTGCAGCTGTGGCAAGTGTGCGGTAACGGTGTTTAGGTTTTTGGTATTTGTCTGTTTGTGTTAAGTCGATAGCATTGGCTTGTATTAAAATATCTTGCCCAAAATGGGGCATTTCAGTTGCTTTGTTTTGTATATTAAAATCAATCAATGCACTTAAACTTTTTATCTTCACTTGGTCAGGAGTATTTGCTAAATACTGGTTTATTTCTTTTTTAAAATCATAAAGTAACACGTAATATTCATCGACAAAAAGCGTGGCTAGGTCATCAGATATATTAATGTTGACTACTGTATGACCTGCCTTTTTGAGCGCTGAGAGCTGTTTTTTGTATAAACGCTGAGTCTCTACTGTAAACTTATCACTGGGCAACGCACCAATAACTAATGATGACTTTGTAACTTTATACTGTGCTTGCAATTCAAAACTATGCGTAGAAGTATCAAGCGGATCGCGTCCTTGTAGCACAGATAATACAAGGCGGGCATCTTTTAATGAGTGTGCCATTGGGCCAACACTGTCTTGACTACTAGAAAGTGGCACTACACCAGAGCGCGATACCTGGCCCATGCTTGGTTTTATAGCATAAACGCCATTTACAGAAGCGGGGCAGGTAATAGAGCCATCCGTTTCTGTTCCAAGGGCAACAGGGGCAAAGTTAAGTGCGATGGCAACCGCTGATCCTGAGCTCGAACCACAGGGATTACGAGTAGTATCATGAGCATTGTGTGTTTGCCCGCCAACTGCACTCCATCCAGACGATGAGTAAGACGATCTAAAATTTGCCCACTCACTTAAATTGGTTTTGCCTAAAATAATAGCACCCGCATTTCTTAACTGCTTAACAACAAATGCATCGTTATTAGTTATATTATTTTTAAGAGCTAAAGAGCCAGCTGTTGTTGGTAATGATCCAGTGGTTTCTATGTTATCTTTTAAAAGTACGGGTATTCCATGAAGAGGCCCAGCCCAAAGCCCTTGAGCACTAAGTTCATCAATTTTTTTTGCTTGCGTAACAGCTGTAGGTTCAATATTTATGACGGCATTAAATTGAGGGTTAAGCTGATTAATTCGTTTAATATAGCCTTGAGTAAGTTGTTGAGCGGTAATTTTATTATTTTTATACGCCGAGTGGATCTCATCTATTGTTTTTAACTCGTGAGCTGAAATATTAAAAGCAACGACCCAGATTAATAACCCTAATAATTTTTTTATCATAAAAAAGTACACAAATAATTTTTTGGTTACTTTTAACACAAAAAAGCCCCACAATGTGAGGCTTTACGACAATTAACTAAATAGCGCGTTTAAGCGTTTTCAAGCATTGAAAGCGCAACAGCTTCGGCAGCTTTAATGCCATCAATACCCGCTGATAATATACCGCCAGCGTAGCCTGCGCCTTCACCTGCAGGGTAGAGTCCTTTGGTGTTAATGCTCTGAAAGCTTCTATCACGTTTTATACTAATGGGTGATGACGTGCGCGTTTCAACACCCGTTAGTAATCCATCATTAGTAGAAAACCCACGTATTTGCTTATTAAAAGCAGGAATAGCCTCACGTAACGCTTCAATAGCAAACGCAGGCAATACGTTACTTAAGTCAGTTAACTTAATTCCTGGTGTGTAAGAGGGTTTAACATCGCCTAAATCAGCAGAAGATTTGCCTTTTAAAAAGTCGCCGATAAGCTGGGCTGGTGCATCATAGTTTTCGCCGCCTAGCTTGTAAGCTTGCTCCTCTAATTTGCGCTGCAGCTCAATACCCGCTAAAGGATGGCCTGGGAAATCTTTTTCAGGTGAAATACCCACAACAATAGCACTATTTGCATTGCGCTCACTGCGTGAATATTGGCTCATACCATTGGTAACAACTCGGCCTTCTTCAGATGTTGCCGCAACGACAGTGCCACCAGGGCACATGCAAAAGCTATATACAGTGCGTCCGTTATTACAATGATGCACGAGCTTGTAGTCGGCAGAGCCTAAAATCGGGTTGCCGGCATTTGGTCCAAAGCGACACTCGTCAATCATTGATTGCTTGTGTTCTATTCTAAAGCCAACTGAAAAGGGCTTGGCTTCTACATAAATGCCTTTTTCGTGAATCATTTTAAAGGTATCGCGTGCGCTGTGCCCAACGGCAAGAACAACGTGTCGTGTTTCAACATGTTCACCGTTAGAAAGGGTTAAGCCTGTTACTTGACCGTCATCTAAGTGAATATCATCTACACGGGTACTAAAGCGAATTTCACCACCTAGCTCTATAATACGAGCGCGCATTTTTTCAATCATTGTCACAAGTTTAAACGTACCAATGTGAGGCTTACTTACATACAAAATTTCTTCAGGTGCGCCTGCTTCAACAAATTCGGTAATAACTTTACGGCCATAATGCTTAGGGTCTTTTACTTGGCTATATAATTTGCCATCTGAGAATGTACCCGCGCCGCCTTCACCAAACTGCACATTTGATTCGGTGTTTAGTGCTTTTTTACGCCAAAAGCCAAAGGTATCTTTGGTACGCTCACGTACTTCTTTACCACGTTCAACAATAATTGGATTAAATCCCATTTGTGCAAGCACTAAGCCTGCAAATAAACCACAGGGGCCAAAACCTATAACAACAGGGCGCTCTGTGATGTTTTTGTTTGCTTGAGCTACAAATTTGTATGAAGTGTCGGGCGCTGTTTTTACATGTTGATCTTTTGCAAATGCAGCTAAAAGCTCAGCTTCGTTATCAACTTCTATATCAAGGGTGTAAATGAGTAATATGGCTGTTTTTTTTCGCGCGTCGTAGCCACGTTTAAATACGTTATAACTGTGTAATTGTTCTGGTTGTATTTTTAGTTTGTTGATAATGGCTTGGCCAATGGCATTTTCATCATGATCAAGTGGCAATTTTATTTCAGTTAAACGTATCATTAATATCTCTATTTGGTGTCTTAGCGGTTGTATATCCGCTCACAATAAGAAAGTGTAGGGCGCGAATTGGCTTTACATTAAGGGCGCATATACTACGTTAAATTGGCTAATTATGGCAGTTATTTATTGTATTTTTGAGGTGAAAGGGTATGATCGCGCACTATTAAATTAGCTTTATGGTACAAAAAATTTATGGCGTTTGTAGTTACTGAAAATTGCATAAAATGTAAGTACACCGATTGCGTATCAGTGTGTCCTGCCGATGCATTTTTTGAAGGCCCTAATTTTTTAGCAATTAGCCCAATTGATTGTATTGATTGTGGATTATGCGTACCGGAATGCCCAGCTGAAGCAATTTATCAAGAAGATGAGTTACCCGACTCTCAAAAAGAGTTCACTGAACTTAATGCAGAGCTTGCCTTAATTTGGCCGCGCATTACCCAAGTCAAATCTGCCCCAGATGATGCAGACACATGGAATGGAGTTGAGAATAAGCTAAAGCTACTCGACACCTAACCGTCCAATTAAAATAACCCTTTATTATTAATTAGTTAATATTCAGCGAAATTTTGTTTGCAAGGTATTAACAAATGTACTCGCTTAAATTACACTCCGGCTTAGAAATTACTCATATTGGGTAAAGTTGTTCTAAATGGATGTTTATGCAGTACTTTATAATTATAAAAAAACCACTCACGCTTTTACTTTTATCCTTTTTTCTTCTATTTAATAGCTTCAGTGTATTTGCTGAAAAAGAGCAGATATCGCTGGCACGAATCAATCAAAATATTAGTGTTGATGGCGTACTTGATGAAGCTCAGTGGCAAAAAGCGACCTACGTTCCTTTACTCGTTCAAGATGAGCCTAATGAAAGAGGCGCGCCTCCGGTAAAAACCGATGCCTACATGTACGAAGATGGCACAAATTTGTATGTTGGTTTTATTGCTTACGACCCTGACCCAGATCAAATACGTGCTTCACTTCGTGACCGAGATACCCTTTGGCAAGACGACACTGCCATACTCGTAATAGATACCTTTAATGATGAGCGCTCAGGCTATGAGTTTTTTGTTAACCCGTTAGGTGCACAAGGCGATTTACGCATGAGCGATACCGATGGTTGGCAGTCTGATCCGTCGTGGAATGCAATTTGGGATAGTGCAGGAAAAATTACCGATGAAGGTTATGTAGTTGAAATGCGTATTCCTTTTAAAGCATTGCGTTTTCCAGAAGATAAAAAAGACTTAACATGGGGGTTTTTGTTAATGAGAAACTACCCACGGGACGTGCTCTATCAAATATCTAACATGGGGTTCGACCGCGATGTCAAATGTAGCCTTTGCCAGTTTGATAAGTTAACGGGCTTAAGTGAAATTGAATCAAGTAAAAATGTACAACTTACCCCAACGCTTACAGCGCTTCGTCACGATGATAAAGCGCAACTTCCCGGTGACTGGGAGAACGGTAACATAGATACTGAAGCCGGTTTAGATTTACGCTGGGGAATAACAAAAGACGCGGTATTAAATGCGACTATTAATCCTGATTTTTCGCAAGTAGAGACTGATTCACTAGAGCTTGATGTGAATACAACCTACTCAATTTATTATGCAGAAAAAAGACCTTTCTTTTTAGATGGTGCCTCATATTTTAAAAGTAGCTTATTTGAGCTTTTATACACCCGAACCATTGCAGAGCCAACTTTAGGCGCTAAGTTAACCGGTAAAACGGATGGGCATAGCTATGCACTTATGTTAGCTGATGATGAAAACAGTAATATTCTACTTCCTTCAAATCAAGGCTCTGGTTTTGCTTCATTAAATGAAAAAACACAGGCAGCAGTAGGCCGTTATCAATATGACTTAGGTGATCAAGGAACGTTGGGCGTTTCAAGTACACACCGACAAAGCGATAATTATCGTAATACGGTACTATCAGTTGATGGCAGTTATTGGTTTAATCAGTCAGATACATTGCTTTATCAGGTTTCGTCAGCTGATACACAAAATTCTGACTTTTTGGTTGATAACTATGGACTATCCAAAACGCAATCTGATCAGGCATACGCAATTGAGTTAACGCGTGACAAGCGAGACTATAAACTTTACACATCTTATGAAAATATTGGTGAGGATTATCGCACCGATTTAGGATACCAAGAAAAAGTCGATTATGAAAAAGTGCTAATTGGTGGCGGTCAAACGTGGTATCGAGATGAGTTAGATTTAATTACTTCATGGTCTTATGAAGCTGATTGGGATAAAACCTGGTCGCAAAGTGGTGACTTGCTTGAGGAAGAATACGAAGGCTTTTTAAGTTTTAAGGGGCAAAAGCAGTCTTTATTTAATATTGGTTTTATCCATCGTAAAGAAAGTTATTACGATGAATTTTACAATCAGAATATAGGTTATCTTTACACTTCGCTTAAACCGACAAAAGACTTGAACTTATCGTTTTACTTAGAATATGCAAGCCGTATTGACTATACAAATTTAGAGCTTGGCGATGTAATTAATACACAAACGCAAGCAGTTTGGGATATAAACGATCATTGGCAAGTGGATATAAGACACAGTTATAGTAAGTTAGATAACCCACGAGATGACCGCGTTTACACAGCTAATTTAGTCGATTTTAGACTGCATTATAAATTTAA
>NZ_NTLW01000105.1:0-2030 GCF_002632075.1 Pseudoalteromonas sp. ESRF-bin5
TGGTAAATAACATTATCAGTGCTGAACGACTCACCGTAATAATCACCACTCATACCACGAATAAAGCGTGCGTTATAAAGCACACTCAACGCATCAGACAAATCGTAATTTACAGACAAGTTAGATTTGATTTTAGAGTAGCCGCCAATGTTACCGTCAATAGTCCCTGTGTAATCAATATCATCTTGCTCAAATTCAACCAAGTAAGTGGTATCTAGATTGATGCGGTAGTTATCAGCAGTGTAACCAATGTTCCAGTCAATACCTGATGTTTTTTGAGAGCCAACATTGGTTAATGCAGAGCTTAAGTTTGATAAATCACCCGCTGGGGTAATATTTACCGAATCACACGATTGCGTGTCGCCCGCAAAACAGTTGTTCATTTCGTTTTGTACATCTAAACGCGTAATGGCGTTAGTGATGTCAAACTTCCAGTAATCAAGCGTTGTAGATAAACCTTCAACCACTTCCCACACCATGCCAAATGTAAACGAACGGCTTTCTTCTGCTTGTAAGTCAGCATCACTTGTGTAGTTCACTAAAATTTGCGCATCTTGCTCGTTACCCCACGGATCGGCTAGGTAATCGTATGAGCCCGAGTTACCACCAAATAGTTCAGCAACGTTTGGTGCTCTAAAGCCAGTTGCAAGTACAGAACGAACCATAAATGAATCTGTTACATCCCAAGTAGCGCCAAGCTTCCACGTTGTCTCACCACCAAACGTAGAATAATTGTCGTAACGTGCAGCCCCTTCAAGTGTTACCACTTCTAAGACAGGCATCGATGTTTCAAAGTAAATCGACTGTACCGAATAATCACCTTCAGTAGGATCTTGCTGAGCAGCTGTACTTTGGCCCAATTGTGTAATTAAATCAGGTGTGTAAAAACCACTTTCAAAACGGTTCTCAATACCTATAGCGTAACCAATATCGCTATCGGTTAGTGCGCTGTAACCTGCTGATAAGATAAATTGCTCATTTCCACCTTCGTTATTTTCGGTGTAAATAGAATCGTTAGCAGTTAAAAAGTCACGGCTAAGTGCATCACCACTAAACCAAAGTGCTTGGTTTGCGTAAATGCTTTGCTCTACTTGGCTTGCATTAATCGAGTTTTGTACTTTATCTTTAGAGTCGTTTCTGCCGTATGTAGCACTCACATCCCAGCTTGCATCGTTATCTAAAATGCCTTGTAATGCCACAGATGCACGGTATGTGTCTGTTGTTTGCTCGTATATACGCGGGCCAGCATCAACCATTCTTCTGCGGTACTCTAGCGAATCGGCAAGCTCACCGTCGGCGATAAACGCATTAGTGTATTCGCTATCAAGGTTTGCTGTAAGTAAATCTACACTGGCTGGTTGAGGTGCCAATTGCTGTGATGAATCACGACGTGTATACATTAGATCAACATTAAATGTGGTATCAGCGTCTAGCTCTTTATCAAAGCTTGTAAAAAGGCTGTACAAATCGTTTGGTGTTTGCGCATAACTCGATGTAGTAAAGTCGTACGACGTTGTTCTATCGGCAAATACACCATTACCTTCGTATGTTTTGCCGCCTAAAGTACCTTGTGGAATAAATGACGACTGTCCTGCAGGCACAAAGCTACGATCTGATTGAATCACTTCTCCACGGCTTGAAAACTGGGCACCAACTACTAAGTTACCATCGGCAATCTGCATGCCATGTAATAAGCTAGTACCGTAGTTATTACCATCACCTTTCGTTGTGCGGCTTCCTTCAACATTAAGCTCAGTACCTTCAAAATCTTTTTTGGTAATAATGTTAACAACACCGGCGATTGCATCAGATCCATACACCGCTGATGCACCATCTTTTAAGATTTCAATTGATTTGATCATTGCAACAGGAATGGTATTTAAATCAACTGAAGAGTCTGCACCGGTTCCAGAAGAAACCATACGACGACCATTTAGTAACACTAGGGTACGTTGTGATCCCATGCCACGTAAGTTAACAGTTGCAGAACCACCCGAACCATTATTACTTGAAGCACCAAGGCTTATACC
>NZ_NTLW01000250.1:0-4609 GCF_002632075.1 Pseudoalteromonas sp. ESRF-bin5
TGGCAAATATACAGTACAAAAAGGAGATACACTTTATTCAATCGCATTTAGCGCAGGAAAAGACTTTAGAGAACTTGCTAAAAACAACTTAATTTCAAGTCCTTATGTTATATATCCAGGCCAGTCAATCTCTCTCTCTCCCACTATCAAAAAAATTAAAAGCTCAAAAAAATATACGAATTCGAGTAAAAAGTCTAGAAAAAACATACAAAATAATAACAAAAAATTAAAGAAAGGACTTGATCAGCCAAAAAAACGAGAGTATGTTCAAAAACAAGCCAAATATAAAGTTAGTAACCAAAAGCAGTTGTCGAGCGGTAAATTAAAGTGGTTTTGGCCAGCAAAGGGCAAAATTACCAAACGCTTTTCTAATAAGGAAAACGGCTATAAAGGCTTACAAATTACTAATAAAATGGGGGCTACAGTTTTAGCCGCTGCACAAGGAACGGTGGTGTATGCGGGTAACGCGCTTCGAGGTTATGGTAATTTAATCATTTTGAAACATAATGATGATTATCTAAGTGCTTATGCACATAACTCGAAATTACTTGTAAAAGAAAAGCAAAAAGTTAAGGCAGGACAAAAAATAGCAGAAATTGGCAATTCAGAGTCTTCGGTTACCGCGCTTCGCTTTGAAATTCGTTACCGTGGGAAAGCTGTCAATCCTGCTAAATATCTTCCTTAGATTTTAGGTATTGATAATTGCTCTGGAGAAGGCTTATGGCTAGCGCAGCAAAGATTGAAAAAAATATCAGCAATGACGACAAGTTTGATGAAAACACCGTTGAAGAAGCAACACCGCTACTTGAAAAAGTAGATGACGAAGACATATTTGCCAAAGAAGAAGTGACTAAAAACCTAGATGCCACCCAACTTTACTTAGGTGAAATAGGCTTCTCTCCATTATTAAGCGCTGAAGAAGAAGTATTTTTCGCGCGTAAATCCCTCAAAGGCTGTGAAGCCTCTCGTAAACGTATGATTGAGAGCAACTTACGTTTAGTTGTTAAAATTGCACGTAGATACAATAACCGTGGACTAGCGCTACTCGATTTAATTGAAGAGGGTAATTTAGGGTTAATTCGTGCTGTTGAAAAGTTTGACCCTGAACGCGGGTTTAGATTTTCAACCTATGCAACATGGTGGATACGTCAAACAATTGAACGCGCCATTATGAACCAAACACGCACTATTCGTTTGCCCATCCACGTAGTGAAAGAGCTAAACGTTTACTTACGTACAGCGCGAGAGCTAACCCAAAAACTCGACCATGAGCCAACTGCTGAAGAAATAGCTGAATGCCTAGATAAGCCAGTTGAAGACGTAACCAAAATGTTACGTTTGAATGAAAAAATAGCGTCGGTTGATATGCCTATTGGTGGAGAAAACGACAGCGTGCTGCTTGATATTTTACCTGACGAAAAAGGCAACGGCCCTGAAGGTGAAGTGCAAGACACCGAAATTAATAAACACATTGTTGATTGGTTAGGAGAATTAAACCTTAAGCAACGTGAAGTATTGGCGCGTCGGTTTGGATTACTAGGCTATGAGCCATCTACACTTGAAGATGTAGGTAGAGAAATAGGGCTAACACGAGAGCGAGTAAGACAAATACAAGTTGAAGCATTACGTCGTTTAAAAGATATTTTGCAACAAGAAGGGTTAAGCACAGATAGTTTATTTAACCAATTTTCTTAATAATAAATTTAAGGCCTTACAAGGCTTGAATAAAAAATGCCGAAGAAATTATTCTTCGGCATTTTTTGTTAAAGCAACGCTTTTAATTTATAGAGCAATTCGTGTGCTTGACGAGGCGATAAGTTATCTGGGTCAATTGCACTTAATTGTTCTTCCACTAATGAAGGCTCAATAACAGCGTCATTATTAAATGAAAATGCGTGTTGCTCAGCATTAGGTGCAGTAACACTTTGGTGATTTTCAAGTAACTTAAGCTTTTGTTTAGCTTGTGTAATTACCGCTTTAGGCACACCAGCCAGCGCGGCCACTTGTAAACCAAAGCTTTTGCTTGCCGCACCGTCCAGCACAGTATGCATAAATGCAATGGTATCGTTATGCTCTATTGCATCAAGGTGAACGTTTACAAGGCCCTGCGTTTGCTCTGCAAGCTCAGTTAATTCAAAGTAGTGAGTTGCAAACAGGGTTTTAGCGGATATTTTTGATGCTAAATGATTCGCTGTGGCATATGCAAGCGAAAGCCCGTCATAGGTACTTGTACCACGTCCAATTTCATCCATTAATACCAACGACTGCGCTGTCGCATTATTTAAAATTGTGGCGGTTTCGGTCATTTCAACCATAAAGGTTGAGCGGCCAGACGCTAAATCATCACTTGCACCAATACGCGTAAATATACGATCAATATTGCCTATTTTTGCGCTATCGGCAGGGACATAACAGCCAATGTGCGCCATTAATACAATAAGCGCTGTTTGGCGCATATAGGTTGATTTACCACCCATATTTGGACCGGTAATAATCAGCATTTTGCGCTGACTATTAAGCTCTACAGGGTTTGCAATAAATGGGTCTTTCATTACCTGTTCAACAACCGGATGACGGCCTTGTTGAATGCTAATGTTGTCGTTGTCACAAAGCTCTGGTTTAGCATAATTAAGTGCAAAGGCACGCTCTGCTAAGTTATTTAATACATCTAAGTCAGCAAGCGCTGCAGCCATTATTTGCAGCTGCTCAATATGTGGGGCGATAAATTCAAACAACTCTTCGTATAGTTGTTTTTCAAGCGCGAGCGCTTTTGATTGGCTGCCTAGTACTTTGTCTTCATGTTCTTTAAGCTCTGGAATAATATAGCGTTCATTATTTTTAAGCGTTTGGCGGCGAATATAATCAGCAGGGACTAAATGCGAATTGGCGCGGCTCACTTCTATAAAAAAGCCGTGTACTCGGTTATAGCCAATTTTTAACGTACTAATCCCAGTACGTTCACGCTCGCGTTGTTCAAGCTGCTCGAGTACATCAGTTGCCCCTTTACTTAGGTTACGCCATTCATCAAGTTCACTGTTATAACCCGGCGCAATTACGCCCCCATCACGAATAAGTACTGGCGGGTTATCAATAACAGCTCGCTCTAGCAATGCTTGTAGCTCAGGTAATTCAGGCGAGTGTTTGATAATACTTGTAATGCGTGGGTCGCTCGCATCACTTAATAAATTATGCAGGGGGGCAAGTGCTTGTAGTGCACTGCGCAAGCGTGTTAAATCCCTTGGGCGTGCAGTACATAATGCTAAACGCGCTATTACACGTTCTATATCACCAATCTCTTTTAATGATTCGTGTAATTCTCCACATAGTTGTGCGTCTAAAATTGCGCTAATAGCATTTAGACGAGAATTCAACTCGTCTTTATTTCGAACAGGTGTATGAATGCGGCGTTTTAATAAGCGTGAGCCCATTGCAGTGGCTGTTTTATCAAGTACTTGTGCAAGCGTGTTTTCAAATCCGCCTGACAGATTAACTGTTAGTTCTAAATTTTTACGGGTTGCGGCATCTAATATAACAGCGTGTTCGTTGTGCTCAAGCGTAATGGCGCGAATATGAGGCAAAGCAATGCGCTGTGTATCTTTCACGTATTGCATTAAACAGCCGGCAGCTACGAGCGCTGAGTGAGCTTTTTCTACACCAAATCCAACTAAATCTTTTGTTCCAAATTGATCGCATAATAAATGCTGAGCCGTATCTAAGTCGAACTCCCATTCAGGGCGACGACGAGCGCCTTTAATATGTTCGATTAGATGGGTGTTTTCAAAATTTTCGCTATAAAGCAATTCTGCTGGCGATAAACGTTGTAGCGTTGAGCTTAACGCTTCGTCAGTATTGACTTCTACAACGTTAAAACGCCCAGAATTTATATCAAGATACGCAACACCGTATTGGCCTTTTTTATTTTGCCAAACACTGGTCAGTAAGTTGTCTTGTCGTTCTTGAAGAAGCGCCTCATCTGAAATAGTGCCCGGTGTTACAATGCGCACTACTTTTCGTTCAACAGGGCCTTTACTGGTTGCGGGGTCGCCAACTTGTTCACAAATAGCAACTGATTCGCCCATTTGTACCAAACGCGCTAGGTAGTTTTCTACGGCATGATAAGGCACACCTGCCATAGGAATAGGGTCGCCACCGGCTTTGCCGCGTTGAGTTTGCGAAATATCGAGCAATTGAGCTGCACGTTTTGCGTCGTCAAAGAAAAGCTCATAAAAATCACCCATACGATAAAACAATAAAATATCGCGATGCTCTGATTTTATTTTTAGATACTGCTGCATCATAGGGGTTTGTTGTTTTATAGTGTGTGGTGCAAAAAGATCAAACGACATGTATTTACCCAAAGGCTGAATATGGAATTACATCAAGAGATTAAAACACTTGCTGCGAAATTAGGTGTTATTTTAACGGATAAATGCTTATGGATCACTACTGCTGAATCATGCACAGGTGGTGGAGTGAGTTATGCACTAACAGACACACCTGGCAGCTCGCGCTATTTAGGGCGTGCATTTGTTACTTATAGCAATGAGGCAAAGCACGAACTACTCAATGTAGCGACGAGTACGTTAGAGCAGTATGGTGCTGTGAGCGA
>NZ_NTLW01000206.1:0-8418 GCF_002632075.1 Pseudoalteromonas sp. ESRF-bin5
CATCGCTATTTTGCGTGTAATGCAGAATATTAGCGTTATCGCCGCTACCTACAATTGTGCCGTAAGCCGGATGAGGTGCGCCGTTCATTGCATAATGATGATGAAGCTCTGCTTCTAATTGAAACTCAGTTGCTCCTGCATGTGAAAAGCGCATAGCTCGCATGTGGCCACGGGCGCTAATTTCACAGCCTTCGCGCATTACCTCTATTTCGCTTGGCGATTTAAACAAACGCATTTCATGGATAAGGCCGCGAATTTCTTTTAACGTACTCGGTGCTTTAAGGCCTTTGCGAGCCCCGCCACGAAGTGTACCTAAAAGAGAAAAAACTTTACTATCAAATGAATCATAAGCGCCTTGTGCAAAATAAATCGCATTTTTACCATTTAGTAGCTCAAGCAGTTGCTCTTCTAAATCACTTAATGGGTAAGCCTCGTCAAATAAGTAGTCGCTTTTGGCTTTATCAAAACCAACGCGTCGGCCATGCCAAATTTCGGCTAATTTGTCTTTATCAAGGCAAAATAGGGTGCTGGGTGTATCGCTGTTGTTACAAAGCACCAATACAGCATCGGGTTCGTTAAAACCGGTTAAATAAAAAAAGTCGCTGTCTTGTCTAAAAGCATAGTCAGTATCGCGGCTTCGCGTTACTTCGCTAGCAGCCGGAATAAGCGCAATGCTGTTATCGTCCATTTGTGCAAGTAAGCGTTCTCTGCGTGCTTTAAACTCTGACTTTTTTATTTCAACCATTATTAGCTAACCCGTTGTACTTTTTAATTAAGTTTAATGAAGCGTTTTTTTATCACTTTGGCTGCTTTGCTCTTTACCTAGCTCAGCAAAACAAAGTAGTGCCGATACACGTACATATTCAATAACTTCGTGAAGTGCGTTAGCATCTTCTTCGGTTTCTTCGAAAGTGGTATCTAGGCGTGTTATTTCGCTAAAGTCGCTAATTACTTCTTTCACGTCAGCCGACAGCTTACCGTAATCTTTTTGCTTTAAACCAAAACCAAGCATAAATCCCGATACCCATGATACGAGCCCATTAGCCTGATCGATGAGTGTCTCGTCATCACTTGGTAAAAATAAATCAAACTGAAACTCTTCATCATTAAAGCTTGCAACAACTTGCTTATATATAGTGCCAAAAAATGCTTTTAAACCATTACCGAACGATTCACCATCGTTGAATACATCGCTTAAAAGGCCTAGGTACTCCTTGTCGTCAATACTTAGTCCACATGCTAATAAACCACTAATAACACCATGCGCTTCAGCAGGGGAAACAAATATTTCGTTTTTTTCTAAAAGTAGTTGAGCTTTTTCGTAATCTGGTAAATCGTTCATAATCAAGCCTTCGCTTTGCTAGTTAAAGCAATGCTACCACTCGATAAAAAGCAACTCCAATTAATTGTATGATCACGCTCAAAAACTACGCAATAAAGTAAACAGCGAGTTAAAGGTGTGGGAAAACTAAGCGAACGACTTAATTTTTTACGTTTTGGGTTTAAGGATTGGCATATGTCTTATATACTTAATTTGTTCCCTGGGATACTGGAGCTGGGTTAAGTCCCTGAGCCGATAAATTTTATACCAGGGTTTCTGTTCGTTTACTATTGTGCAAGCTTGGCATGTACCGAGAAGCCTACGGTAAACCGCAGATTCCCGCCCTGAAACCTTCTGGTTTCAGGACTGAAACCGAGTACCGTATCTTGGGGAACACTATTATCTACTCGCGTTTTAACACGCACAATCAAACCTCTTTATATATCCACGTTTATCTATTTAACACCTTAAATAATTTTCAATTTTGCATAGCTAAAAACAAAAAAGCTGCAGGCAATTGAATACCTACAGCTTTTGTATCAACACGTTTTTGTATTATTTAAACCAGCCTTGAAATCGTTCCATCAACATATAATTGACTGGTACTAGCAATAAAGTAATAAAGGTCGCAAAAATAATCCCAAACCCTAAACTAACGGCCATAGGTATTAAAAACTGCGCTTGTGTGGCTTTTTCAAACAGCAGCGGCATTAAACCTATAAAAGTGGTTAAACTGGTGAGCATAACTGGGCGAAAGCGCGATGCGCCAGCAAGTTTAACTGCCTCTATTAAATCGCCACCTTCGCTGCGTTTTTTATTAATAAAATCAACCAATACAAGCGAATCGTTCACTACGACACCTATTAACGCAAGCATACCTAGTAGGCTCATAATTGTTAAATCCATACCCATTATCCAGTGCCCTACTACTGCGCCAATCATGCCAAATGGAATAACACTCATAACAATAATTGGTTGCATGTATGACTTAAACGGAATGGCCAATAACGCATAAATTATAAAAAACACAAACACTAACGCCCAAGCCAATGAGCCAAACGACTCTCTTTGCTCTTTGGCTTCACCTTCGAGTTTGTAATCAACACCTGGGTATTGCTGCATTAACTCGTCTAAATATTGTGCTAGGTCGGCTTGAAGCACCGTCATGTTGGTGTTGTTTTTTTCAATATCAGCCGTCACGTTTAGTGTGCGATAACGATCAATACGGTTTATGGTTGATGGGCTTTGTCCTGCCGTAAGTGTTGCCACGTGCGACAATGGCACAGAGCCGCCATCGGGGGTGTTTATTAGTATATTTTGTAAATCAGCTATCGAGCGGCGCTCGTCAATAGGTAAACGAACCATTACACGCACGTCGTCTCGTCCGCGTTGAATACGCTGAACCTGCGAGCCAAAAAACGAATTACGCACTTGTCCTGCCACATTTACACGGTTTAAACCAAGCGCCAAACCTTGTTGCGTAAGCTCTATACGCAACTCTTCTTTACCGTCAGACATACTGTCGGCAATATCAAACACCGTTGGGTACGTTGTTAAACGATTTTTAATATTATCAGCTACATCTTGCAGTATTGTTAGCGAGGTGCCACTTAGTTGAACGTCTATTGGGTCTGAACTTCGGCCAATTTCAGCTCTAAATGTTAGACTTTCAGCGCCAGGAATAACACCAATTAAATCGCGCCATTCACTTGCAAGCTCGCGTGAGCCTATGTCTGATTCACGCTTTTCTGCAGGTGTAATCTCAAAGCGTACCGCTCCGGAGTTGGATACACCACCGCGCCCGCCTGTAGTGGCTAATATATTTAAAATAACGCTTTCGCCTGTATTAGGATCGCGATATTTGTCTTGTAATTGCTGCGCTTTTTCGGACATATCAATCACGTATTTATTGGTTACTTCAAACGGTGTACCTGTTGGCAGTGTTAGGTTAACCCGTACGGTTTCGCTAGGAATTCGTGGGAAAAAGATAAACTTAGTCCAACCGCTTGTGATCATGGTTAAAATTATAAAAAATACCCCAACAAATAAACTTACCGTTGCTAATTTATGGCGTAAAGCAGTATTTAAGATAGGTTGATAATATTTTAAAATTGCACTTTCAAAGCCATCTGCAAAGCGTTGTTGAATTGCTTCAAGCTTCGATGGTTCACCTTTTTGGTGGCGTAATTTTATGTATTTTAAATGTGCTGGCAACACAAATTTAGACTCAATTAGCGAGAACAATAACACCGGAATGACGACTACCGGAATTTGCGCAAATAAGGCGCCGCGTGCCCCTTCAATAAATGCTAAAGGTAAAAAGGCAGCAACCGTAGTCAGCACACCAAAGGTAACGGGAGTAGCCACTTCTTGAGTACCCAATATAGCAGCCTGCTCACCCGATTTTGCCGTTTTTAAATGGGTATACACGTTTTCGCCGGTTACTATGGCGTCATCTACTACAATACCGAGCACTAAAATAAAGCCAAATAAGCTCATTATATTTAGCGTTACACCAAAAATTGGCATCGCGATAAATGCGCCCATAAACGATACTGGAATACCAATAAATACCCAAAATGCAATTGCTGGGCGCAAAAATAGCGTGAGCAGTGCCAGAACTAAAATACCACCTTGTAGAGCATTACTGGTTAAGGTTGCTATACGGCTTTTAACTAACTCTGAATCGTCATCCCAATAGCTTAGTTTAAAACCTTGTGGTAGCGTGGCCTGCTGTTCTTCAATATAGTTTTTAACATCGTCTGCCACGGTTATCGCGCTTTGCGGGCCAATTCGGTAAACGTCTATAAACGCTGCTTGCTTACCATTAAAACGGGTACGCACTGGCGTTTCTTCAAAGTCGTCTTTTATTGTAGCAATATCACCTAGGCGAATAATTGTTCCGTCGGCTTGGTTCTTTACTACTATGCTAGCAAATTCGTCTTTGCGGTAAGCCTGCCCTTTTGAGCTGATCAGTACATCGCCACCTTCTGTTTTTAAGTTACCGGCAGAAATATCAGAACTTGAATTAGCAATCGCACTCGATATTTGCGCAAGGGTTAGGTTATATTGGCGAAGTGTGTCTTGGCTAACTTCAATGGCTAACTCATAATCTCGTACACCACTTAGCTCTACCTGCGTTACATTAGGCAAACGCAGTATTTGATCTCGCACTGTTTCTGCGTATTCACGCGTTTCTTTTTCGCCGTAATCACTTGATACAGTAACAGCTATTACTTCTCTTTTGCGCTCAGCCAGCGCAACAATTGGTTTTTCGGCATCGCCAGGAAACGTATTAATCGCATCCACTCGGCTTTTAATATCAGCCAACAGTTCACGAGGATCGTAACCACTTTCAACCTCAATGGTTACAGAGCCTGAGCCCTCTGACGAGCGGCTAAATATTTGTTTAATACCCTCTAGGTCTTGTACCGCTTCTTCTATACGAATTGTTACGCCCTGCTCTACATCTTCAGGGGTTGCACCACGCAGGCTAACACCTACGCTTATCATGTCTGTTTCGAAAGACGGAAACACCTCAAGTGGTATTTTACTCGATAAACTAAATAGCCCCGACAACAACAAAGTTACTAACAATAGATTGGCAGCAACATGGTTTTTGGTAAACCAAGCAATCATGCTTTATCTCCTTGATTGGCTGCGCGACGTTTTTTTATTAACTCTTCAACACTGATACCAAGCTCTTTTGCTTTTTGCTCAAGTTGCTCTCGCGACGGGCGCATACCTTTAGGTTTTTTTTCCTTTGGCTCTTCACCTAAAATACTCACTTTAGTGCCCGAACTCACTTGACCAAGTGGCGTGATAACCAACTTGTCGTTTGCTTTTAATCCTGTTTTGATCATTGCTTGGTTTGCGTTTTGCCATGCAAAAGTAACGTCTTTACGTTTTAGTGCATCACCCTCAACTACGTAAACATAGGTGCCTTGATAAATTGTACTGTTGGGAATGATCAACGCATTTTGTACCGTTTTGCCTGCAATTTGTGCCTTAATGTATTGCCCTATTTTAATTGGGTATTGGTTACTCTCGGTTGATTTATATGGGTCGTCTATTTTTGCTACTACGTAAAGTTGTTGCGCGTTTTCGTCAATTGCGCCTTCAGTGCGTGCAAGTTGGCCTTGCCATGTTTGTTCGCCCACTAAATCAGAGCTAAATTTGACTAACGAACCGGCTTGGTTTTTAGCACCATCACGGTATTGCTCTGGCAGGTTTACAAACGAAAGGTCTTTATTTTTTATTGGTAAACGAATTTCTACGCTATCAATAGCGTAAATAGTGGCAAGTTGGGTATTGTTACTCACTACTTGGCCTAAATCGACACTGCGACTTAGTATGCGCCCAGCATAGGGTGCAGTCACTTTTGTACGCTCTAAATCAAGCTCTGCTTTTTCAAGAGTAGCTTGTGCTGATAACACTTGTGCCTGTGCCGCTGCCAATTGTGGCTCACGTAGTACCAAGCTGCTGGCTTGGCTTGAACCACCAAGACGCTTCCAATCAGTCAGTGCTTGTTGCCCGCGGGCTTTTTCTTCCAGTAAGCTTTGTTCTGCTGTGAGTAAGTTAGCTTGTGCAGATTTAACCTCTGCCTGATGATCTCTATCATCAAGCTTTAGTAACACGTCGCCTTTTTCAAAAAAACCACCTTCTCTAAACTCATCACTCACGTCGATGATTTGCCCTGATGCTTGAGCAACAAGTAAGCTTTGTGTGCGAGGCTTTACTGTACCGTAGCTGTCTATCATTACTTGGTAACTTTGAGGCACAACCTCTAATACCGACACGCTAATAGCTGCTTTTGGTGCTGAGCCAAAACGCCTCGCTTCTGGCGGGTTACTTTTGATAAAAAACACAATTAAAAGAGCGGTAACAACAACCGCGGCTGGAATAATAATTTTAGCTGTTTTAGTTTTCATCGTTGTTACTCTTTAGGTCGCTTGATGGTTTTTCAAAATCACCACCAAGGGCAACATGTAGGTTGATTCTATTTGCAATTAATTGATTCTTAATTTGTATTAATGAACTTTGCGCATCGAATGAGCGATCTTGTGCATCCAATACTGTGGTGTAAGTGACTAAGCCACTTTGATATTGCTCAAATGATAACTGCTCGGCAGCAAGTGCATTTTTTTGCGCTTCAAGTGTGCTTGTATATTGAGCCTTTAAAGATTGCTGCTGCGAAATCGCGTTTTCTACATCGCCAAATGCATCGTACAGAGTTTGCAGATATTGCTGTTCTTGCTTTTGTGTATTTAGGCGTGCAATTTCTTCATTGGCTTGTAAACGTCCCCCCTCAAAAATAGGTGCCGAAATACTTCCTAGCAAAGACCATGCAAGGCTTGAAGGAGAAAATAAATCACTCACTCTGTCTGTGCTATCACTTAAGCTTGCAGTTAAATTTAAACTAGGAAAGCGCTGTTTATGTGCGTAAGCCAATGACGCATCGGTCGCCAATAGTTCGTACCAACTAGCAAGTAATGCAGGCTTTCGGGTAATAAGTTCAGATGGAATTCCCAGTGGAATTTCTGTGTTAATAACCGGTAAGTCATTACTTGCAGAAATTGCTCCTTTTGGGTACTCACCTAATAAACGCTCCAGTAGTCTTGCAGCACTGGATAGGCTGGCTGTTTGAGTAGCTATGCGTGAACGTTCGTTATTTAGCTCATTGCGGGCTAAATAAACATCGAGCGCTTCGTTTATACCTTGGCGGTAACCCGATTCAATTATATCGAGATTTTGCTTAGCATTTTCTTCACGGCGTTTATATAAATCGAGTAGCTGCTGTGCAGACACAACATCAAACCATCCTTGAACAACATCCGAAACAAGCTGCTGTTTAGCCTGTTCAAAACGCGCTTTTTGAGCTAAATATGAAAGGTTAGCTTCACGTTTTGAATCTGACAGTTTGCCCCATAAGTCAACTTCATAATTTAAGTTTAAGCTTACGGAGCTAGCATTATTATAACTAACAGGCCGATTATCTTTACTTCGACTAGTACGCGTAGATAAATCTAAGCTAGGCCAAAGGTCTGCCCCGGACGCAATAAGTTGCTGCTTAGTAATGGCAACATCGTAGCTGGTTTGTAATAGTTGCTGATTGTTTTTAAGCGCTTGGTTAACATATTTTTTCAGCAATGGCGTGTTTAGTTGCGTTAACCATTCATCATCCACTTGCAAAACTGAACTTGCTGCTTGTTGTTGCCACTGCTTAGGAACATTACTGGGTGCTTGTTGGCGCTCCTGTGGATTTATATTACTCGCACAACCACTGAGCAGAATCACACTAAGTGCCAATAACGTTGGCTTGTATTGCCAAATCATAATTTAACCTGAATTACTGCTATTTATGAATGTAATTCAAGCACCTTGGCTAATTTTGCTCAACTTACTTTACATAACATTACATAGCTAGCGATGAGTGAACTAATAAGTGAGTTATACGGCAGGTATAGTTAAATGATCAGCAACTTTGTAAATATAAACACTATCAGATCACAACATTATTTATGTAGATTAAAATTAATTTATCAGGAAAAAATAAAGTGTTGTACACGAGGTAGTGCAGCCTAACCAAATCGAATGGGTAACTTATACAGACTACTGATTCAGTGTTTTGATAATAGAAATAAGTTGATAAATGGTGCCGACTAACCGAGTCGAACGGGTAACTTGTACAGACTACTGATTCAGTGTTTTGATAATAGAAATAAGTTGATGAATGGTGCCGACTAACCGAGTCGAACGGTTGACCTACTGATTACAAGTCAGTTGCTCTACCAGCTGAGCTAAGTCGGCACACTAAATTATTTGAAAGCTAGTTTTGAACACTGGTCAAAAACAAAAAAGCCCTGCATAAGCAAGGCTTTGTATAAATGGTGCCTCGACCCGGAATCGAACCAGGGACACGAGGATTTTCAATCCTCTGCTCTACCAACTGAGCTATCGAGGCACTTAAACAGTGCTAATTAAATGTTGTTAAAACACTTAATTAAAATAAATGGTGCCGACTAACCGAGTCGAACGGTTGACCTACTGATTACAAGTCAGTTGCTCTACCAGCTGAGCTAAGTCGGCACACTAAA
>NZ_NTLW01000243.1:0-8164 GCF_002632075.1 Pseudoalteromonas sp. ESRF-bin5
TTCTCTAATAAAGAGATCACCTCTCTTTTAGAGAGCTTGTTAGAGCTAGACTCTAACCATATGATGCAACTGCCCACTATATTGTTGGTCGATCATATCCAAAATCGCCTTGATAATATGAAGAGCAATTTAATTGGCGCACATATTAAAACCCTTACGGCAAGCAGCTTAAATGACGCACTCACTATTGCAAAAAGTAATAAAATTGATATTTTAATCAGCGATTTTAGCCTAGGTGAAGCGACTGGCCTTCAAATATTTTCAAAATTAAAAGTGTCGCAACCAAATGCACGGTGCTTGCTTTTCACTTCCCGCCCTGACCAAGTTTCAATGATCGAAGCTATTCGCCAAGGTGTTGAAGACGTACTGATCAAACCCCTCAATGAAAATATTTTACTGCAATCAGTGCATAAGCTTTGGCAAACTGAATTATTAAAACGCCGCAATGCCGAGTTAGTTGAGCGCCTTCAAGAAACCGTCGATGCTCTAATAGAAAAAGACAGCTTGCTACAAGTTATTTATAAACACACCCCTGACGCTATCATGCTATTTAAACGCAACGGTCAAATTATTGAAGCAAATGACGCTTGCTTAAGACTGTTAGATCTACCGTTTAGCGGGCTTTCTGGTAAATCTTTATTTGATTTTTTAGATAACGATTCGATTGCTGGAATCAAAGAAAAAATTTCAACATTAAACAGCAATCGTCAGTTCAGTTACGATTTACGTCTACCCATTAAAAGCGGTGGAACAGTGCCTTTGTTTGGCTCTTTTAACGAAATAGATCACCATGGTGAGATTGCACTGGCTGTAATTTTCAAAAATGTAACTCACTTAAAACAAAAAGAAGAGCTACTTCAAGAAGCTAAAGGGTTACTAGAAGAAGAGGTCAAAGCCCGTACATCGCAGTTAGAGCATGCTAAAAATGTAGCCGAAGCGGCAAATTTAAGTAAATCAGACTTCTTAGCAAATATGTCACATGAGCTGCGAACCCCCATGCACTCAATTTTAAGTTTTGCACGCTTTGGACTCGATAAGCTAGAAGCTGGCGACTTTGCTAGAGAAAAGTTACTAAAATACTTATCTCGTATCGAGTGTAGTGGCGATAGGCTGCTATCTTTATTAAATAACCTTCTTGATTTATCAAAGCTTGATGTAGGTAAATTTCCGTTTAACCCGCGCCCTCATAATTTAGAAAGCATTATTAAAACGAGCATTGATGATGTGTCGGGCACGGCAATGGAAAAACACATTAATATTATTTTTCCTGCGCCAGATTCACCGGTCATTGTGCAATGCGATGAAGAGCAAATAAATCAGTTGTTGCGCAACGTATTGGGCAATGCATTAAAGTTTAGTGAGCCCAAAAGTAACATCACGCTTAAATTAGCATCGGATGGCCAATTTGCTGATATTGAAGTCATTGATAGTGGTATAGGTATTCCTGAAGATGAGCTTGATCATATTTTCACAAAGTTTGTGCAAAGCAGTAAAACAAACAGTGGTGCGGGCGGTACGGGGCTAGGCTTAGCACTTTGCCGAGAATTTGTATCGTTGCATCAAGGTCAAATTAGCGCGTGTAATAATACCAATGGTGGTGCCACAGTTCACATAAAATTACCACTTGAAATAAATTTAGACGAACACCTAGTCGATGAATAAAAGTACGCTAAAACAGTAAGTTGTTTATGTTAATACAATTTATTTTTGAATTTAAAAGGATGATTTAGTTATGGCTTTAACAAAAATACTAGCAGTAGATGACGAGCCCTTTAACCTTGAGATAATTGAAGAAATTTTAGAAGACTTAGATTTTGAGTTAAGGCTAGCCAACAGTGGCCCTGAATGCTTGGATATGGTTGAGGACTATATGCCTCAAGTTATTTTACTTGACGTAAGCATGCCGAAGATGAGTGGTTACGAAGTGTGTAAAACGCTTAAATCAAACCCAAGTACCGCACATATTATTGTTATGTTTGTATCTGCAAGAGGAACTGTGGAGGAGCGCATGGAAGGCTACTCAGCCGGCGCTGAAGATTACATAGTAAAACCATTTGGGCATGATGAGCTTAGATCTAAATTAAAAAATCTAAACCAAGTATTAGTAGAGAAACAAAGCCTAGAAAAACAAGTAGAAGCGGCAACTTCAACCGCGTTCAATGCAATGGCTAACAGCAGCGAAATGGGGCAAATAGTCAACTACGTAGAAAGCATAGCACTCATAACTAACCCAGACGATTTAGCAAAAGCACTTATTGATTGCCTACAATCTTTTGATTTACAAAGTAATGTAGAATTTAGATACGACTCTATTGTTAAACATTATGCTTTACATGGTGTTTGCTCGCCTATTGTGATCGAGCTATTTGAAATGCTTAAAAACAAAGGCCGTTTGCATGAGTTTTCGCAGCGCTTATTAGTTAACTACGAGCTAATTAGTTTACTCATTTTAAACATGCCAGGACACGATCCTGATAAACACGGCAGAATACGCGATCACGTGTGCTTTATTGTTAGTGTTACAGAGCAGCAGTTACGCGCCATAATAACTAAGAACTTATTAGATGCGCAGCAGGTAAAACTAAACGCAGTAGCAAGTACAGTACACAGTAAATTTCATGGTTTGATAGATTTACTTAATGAAAATCGCTTAAACAACGAACAAGTATTTAAAAAACTTCAGGAAGAGCTTGAGGTTAGAATTCCAACAATGGGTTTAGACGAAGACCAAGAAATTTTTATCTATAAAAAAGTAGATGAAACAATTCAAAATTCTGTAGCCCGCGAGGAGTCTGTTATTCAAGTAAAAGAGGCGTTCGCAGACATTGAAACAGAGCTTTCGATACTGCTAAACCATAGCCAATAATAAACACATAGACTTACTTTTAGGGCTTGTTTGCCATTAATATAGGGTTTACCGCCCTATAATGGCGAATAATCACACTCCAATAGCTCTGATTTGCTTTAGTACTAAATAGGCTTCTATGAATTTATGCATCTCGTGGTAAGCCTTTTTCCACTATCCTAATAAGTCTTTGCGTTTTTCTAAGTGAGGGTTGTTTATTGTTTTGCTGCTCCAGTGCCCATTGAATATGCTCTTTTACTAGATCACTACAACCATCAATTTTTTGTTCTAACGCGCTAATAATGTCAGGGTCAAAGTTTGCATTACCTAAACCAACGGCTAAATTACGTAACCAACGTTCATGTCCAATTCGGCGAATTGGGCTGCCTTCGGTATTTTTTAAAAATGTGGTTTCATCCCAACTAAACAGCTCAAGCAAGTCTTTGTCTTTTAACTGCGTGCGCGGATGAAAGTCTTGTTCGTCGGTTATTTGTCCATAGCGGTTCCACGGGCAAACTAATTGACAATCGTCGCAGCCATAAACTCGGTTACCTAATAAAGTTCTGTATTGCTCAGGAATAGGGCCTTGGTGTTCTATTGTTAAGTATGAAATACACTTACGGGCATCAACCACATAAGGTTCTACAATTGCACCTGTAGGACATAAGGTTATGCAGGCTACACACTTACCGCAGCCTTCAAAGGTATTTTCATTATCAACAGGTAAAGGTAAATCAATAAACAATTCACCTAAAAAAAACCACGATCCAGCTTCTTTGTTTATTAGTAATGAATGTTTGCCACGCCAGCCCAGCCCCGCTTTTTCAGCCAATTGGCGCTCTAGTACAGGGGCAGAATCAACAAAGGGTCTAAAACCATATTCACCTACTTCTTGTTCTATTTTTTGGCCGAGCTTTTTTAATCGATTACGAATTAATTTATGGTAGTCTCGACCAAGTGCGTAACGGCTAATATAGGCTTTTTGTTTGTTTTTTAATGTTTTAGCAAAGCCAGCATCGGGGGGCAGGTAGTTCATTTTTACCGATATAACACGTTGTGTGCCGGGAATAAGCTCGTCAGGGCGAGCGCGTTTCATTCCATGTGCCGCCATATAATCCATTGAGCCATGAAACCCGGCGTCAAGCCAACGTTGAAGCTGTTGTTCATGCTTACTCAAATCTATATCAGTGATCCCTACTTCGCTAAAGCCGAGTTCTTTTCCCCATGCTTTTATTTGCTGGGCTAATTTAGGGTAGTCAGGAGTTAGGTTGCTCACACATATTCACGCATATTAAATAATCGCCCTGTAATTTAGCATAATTACAGGGGTGTGTTGAGGTTTACGCATCAATAGGTGTTTAAGCGTAAACCGCGTTTATGATAAAAATTAAAGTACAAAGCGCTTCAATTGCTGCTGTGTTTGTAAGCTTAACTCTTGCGACAATTGACTGTCGGCAAGAGCGGTGTCTATTTGCTGTTTAGCCTGCTCGCCTAATTCAACAATTTGCTCTACCGATTGATGGGTTAAATTTTGCGTATCTTCTAGTAAATGTACGGCGCTGGCAATTTGCTGTAATTGCTGTTGATTACTCTCAAATTCATTAAGCATTTTACTAAACCCTTCAGAGGTTGAACAAATTGAGCTTTGCGCATTTTTAGAATGGTTAATAAGTTGCTCTGACTCTTTATTTGTTTCACTTACTAGGTCGTTCATTTGGGTTATAAAATCACTGATTTGGCGAGTAGCTCCACTTACTTTAACCGAGAGGGTACGAACTTCATCAGCAACAACAGCAAAACCACGCCCAGCTTCTCCTGCTCGCGCAGCTTCTATCGCGGCGTTAAGCGCGAGTAAGTTAGTTTGATCAGAAAACTCCTCAACCATTTTTAAAATACTGCGAATATTCTCACTGTTTTCCTTCAAGCCATCAACGGTGCTCGCAAAACTGCCTAACATATCAGTTATTAACTGCACTTTCTCAACCAGAGAACTCAGCTCTTGAGCTGAGAGTTTTACAAAGGCTAAGTGCTCATTATTTACAGTATGAACACTGTCGGTATTGCCCACAATATTTTGTAAGCTTTGTGTTATTTGGTTACTGGCATCAATAATTGTATGACTTAAGGTAATTTGCTGCTCGCTCGAATTTTCCGTACTTTGCATTGACTCAGTTGCGGCTTTATTACTTTGTGCGCTGGCTTCAGCGCTTGTGTAAGTCGTGTTAAGTAATTGGCTTAAGTGGCTTGTAAAATCGTTATATTGCGTACTTAACGTTTTAAATTCGTCGTATGAAAAATGCGGAAGTTTGGCGTTTAAATTGGCATCTTGTTGATTAATTTTAATAAGTGTATCGCACATAGCTTTTACAGGGCGAACAATCAAAAAGCGCATATAAAAAAGCGTAAACGAAAAGCCTGAAATAATAACTAAGGTTAGTAGCCAAAAAAGGCCAAGATTTTGTTGCTCACTTAAGCTGTCATAAAGCCAAAATAAAGTAATAGCTTGAAACAAAAAAACAAAACTCAAGTTACCAACAATTTTACGCGTTAGAGTAAAAAAGAATGTTTGTTCGATGTAATTATAAATTTTCATTAAGCCACTCATCTTGCTTAAACCTATGTTTGAACGCTTTTACGCAGGCATTTGCAAGGTATAAGCGACTCTATTTATCAGCTAACGATAGCAAATATGCCTTGGATTGCATGGGAAAGTTAGTAAAAATCCCGTCTAAACCGAAGTCACGCATAAGTGCAATATCTTGTTGTTTATCGACTGTATAAGCGTAAACTTCAAGCCCGCGTTTTTTAGCATCATCTACAAACGCTTTGTTAATAAAATTTTTATCTACATGCACACTAAATGCATTTAAGTCTTGTGCAAACTTTGCATAATTAATTGGAATAGAAGACGTTAAAGCGCCTATTTTTAACCAGGGTAAACGCTTTTTAAGCCATTGTAATTGATGATGATCAAACGATGATACTAAAATATTAGCACATGAAATGGTTCCCGCACTGATATTACGTTCAAGCTGGTCAGCAAACTTTTCAAGTTCAAAGGTATGCTTAAGTTCTAAATTAAGTAAGGTTTTATTGTTATTCCAATCAAATAACTGTTGTAGCCTTGGTATACATTCGCCATTACCCGCATCAAGCTTTGTAAGGGTTGCTGCATCAAACTCACTAACCTTGCCTTTTCCGTTGGTGGTTCTGTCAAGCCACGAGTCATGTATTAGCATGTAATCATCAGTAGCGCTTTGAATATCTACTTCAATGCCGTCTACACCAACATTTAAGGCTTCTAAAATGGCGCTTTTCGTGTTTTCGGGAAAGTGCCCGCTAGCGCCCCTGTGTGCAAAAATTTTCATCGTCGAGCCTTTTTGGTTATTGACCACGTTTCAAAGCATGCAGCACTTACAATAAGTGCGCCGCCAATCAGGGTCATTAATGTTGGGCGTTCATGAACAATAATAATAGCCAAAATAGTACCGTACAACGGTTGTAAGCATGAAATTAGCCCAGCCGTTGCGGCTGATAAATTTTTTAGGCTTGCTGCAAATAGCGAGTGCGGTGTAGCGGTAAATATAATGCCAGCGACAGCAATTAATATAAGATCTTGATTACTCACCTCGTACACAGGCACTTCAATAAATGCGCACAGCATTATGCTCGCTACCAAGGTTTGGTAAAACATCGTCTGTGGGCCGCCGTATTGGCTAAAATAGCGTTTGTGAGTAATGTTTCTGACAGAGAAAAACAACGCAGATACCACGCCAGTAATAACACCAAGTGTTACATCGTCACCTAAATCAGCACTTGGTACTAATAAATAAATACCCAAAACAACTACACCAGCGCTTATTATATCTTTTGCTTGAGGTTTACTTTTATTAAATAAAGGCTCTAAAAACACGGTCATTACTGGGTAGCTAAAAAATGCAAGCATACCAATGGTTATGCCTGCCATTTGCATACCTGCAAAATAAGTCACCCAATGTAGCCCTACTGTAACACCTAAAAATAAAGCAATAAGGTAGTCTTTGGGATTGTTTAACTTAATTTGTTTTTTCCCGAATGAAAGCATTGCCAATATTGCCATACCAGCAATAGCTGTTCGGTAAACTGTAATATCCAGAGCATTTAAACCAATGAGTTTGGCAAAAAGGGCGGTTCCCCCAAAAAGTAACACGGCAATATGTAGGTAAATTAAGCTTTGCTGTTGTGGCTGCATTTAAACATCATCTCCTTTTTTTAATATGTTATCACCGAGGGGGCGTCAACAAGATGAATTTTTTGAAACATGACAAATGTCAGCAAAGTTAATGACACTTCACACTCTTATTATTTTTACGTACTGGCATAGTTATCCTACTTAACAGGAGAGTGCTATGAATAGTTTAGTTTTAATGAGTCTTGATATTAGCGAGTTTTTTGATTCGCTTAATTTTACTATTAATTACATTGATTATTTTATGCTGATAAGCATTTTTGTGGTATCTATATTTATTAATAAAAAGAGTGCTTTAAATAAAAATAATACACCAGAGGTGCTAGCATGAGTTCGCAAAGTAGCTTTTCTCAACAAACGGATAAAACGTTTTGGAAATACGGCCATTTAATTTTTACAGGCTTTTACTTACTGCCATTAATTATTAATTTTGACCAATTCACAAAAAGCCAAATGGGCCTATGTTTAGCTTTTTATATTGCCTTTATTATCTTGTATGTAAAAGCAATTAACTGCGATAACACAAAAATAACCACCTTATTTTTAGCCTTGCTTGCTATTTGTTTTAGCGCCACTTTTTTTACCTCTGGCACACCTACTTTATATGGCTTTGTTGCCTATGTAGCTGGGTATAGTTATAACTTAAAACAGCGGTTTTATGCTGCATTAGCCATTGTGGCGGCGCTTTTTTCAAGTTCGTATTTAAGCGATATGGGAAAGCTTCAATACTTTTTGGCTGTGGCCTTAATATTATGTGCCGCCTTATTTAGTTATGGAATTGCAGCAAAAAGAGAACGCGACCATAAAAAGCGCGAGCAAGAAAGTGCAAACCAATTAGAGCAATTAGCTGCTATTGCTGAGCGTGAACGTATAGCGCGTGACCTACACGATATTTTAGGCCACTCACTATCATCTATTGCATTAAAGGCCGAGCTGGCTAATAAGCTAAACCAAGGTGAGCGCTACGAGCAAGCAAACAACGAAATAGCTCAAGTAGCAGACCTTGCAAGGCAGCTACTTAGCGATGTACGCAGTGCCGTAAGCGACTTAAAAGAGCTTAATTTGGTAAGCCAAGTTGCTCAGTTAAAACA
>NZ_NTLW01000207.1:0-11068 GCF_002632075.1 Pseudoalteromonas sp. ESRF-bin5
TACTATCCGCCGTCTAACTGTAATAAATTTAAGTGAGCGAACCTATGATTAAACAGCGTACGATTGCAGAAGTAGTCAAAGCCATAGGAATTGGACTTCATAAAGGTGAGAAGGTCACAATAACTCTCCGACCTGCGAGCGCAAATACTGGGATTGTATTTCGTCGTGTCGACCTTGATCCGGTTGTTGAATTTGAAACAACACCTGAAGCCGTTGGCGATACGCAGTTGTGTACCTGTTTAATTAACAAAGATGGCGTTCGTTTATCAACTACTGAGCACCTAATTGCTGCAGTTGCAGCAATGGGGATTGATAACCTAATTGTAGAATTAGACAGCTCAGAAGTGCCAATTATGGATGGTAGTGCATTACCATTTATTTATTTATTACAAAAAGGCGGCATTGAAGAACAAAATGCCGCTAAACGCTTTATTCGTATTAAAGAAAAAGTACGTATCGAAGAAGGCGACAAATGGGCCGAAGTAGAACCGTACGACGGTTTTCACATCGACTTTGAAATCGCTTTTGATCACCCGGCTATTAACGAAAGTCGTCAGCGTGTTGGTTTAGACATCACCGCTCAAAGCTTTACTGAAGAAATTAGCCGTGCTCGTACCTTTGGTTTTATGAAAGACATTGAATACATGCATGCTAATAACCTTGCTCTAGGTGGCAGCATGGACAGCGCAGTAGTACTTGATGAGTTTAAAGTACTAAACCCAAATGGTTTACGCTACAGCGATGAGTTCGTTAAGCACAAAATACTAGACTGTGTTGGTGACATGTTTATGACAGGCCATAATATTCTAGGTAAGGTGACTGCGTTTAAGTCGGGTCACGATTTAAACAATAAGTTGCTTCGTAAAGTAATGGCAACCGAGTCAGCGTGGGAGTGGGCAACATTTGAAACGCCTGTAACGATGCCTGCACCCGGTCTTGAGTTAGCAACAGCCTAACCAAGTATCTTAAAGTACACACTTAAAACAGTTACAAAAAATGACGCTTATTAGCGTCATTTTTTTGCTATGTATCTATTTTTTTTAAAATAGTAAGTTTTAAAAATTAAATACCTAAAATGGCTTGTAGCTGTTCTAATTTGGTTATTGTGTAAGTGGGGGTTATTCCTTCTGGTAATTGTTCACCAGGGTGTTGCAACCAACATGTATCAATACCTACATTATTACCGCCAAGTATGTCACTTGATGCGGTATCACCCACCATTAATATTTGACTCTTATTTGGGTTACCCATCAGTTCGAACGTATGTTCAAAAATAGCTTTGTTAGGTTTTGCTATACCTACAAGCTCAGAAATAACTAACCATTCAAACATATCTTTTAAACCAGTATGCTCTAAACGTACTGTTTGTAGGCGAGCAAAGCCATTAGTAATGATGCCTAACCTAGCATGAGGTTTTAATTTATTAAGCAACTCTATAGCGCCTGGTAATGGTTCACAAATTTGCGCCATTGCATCTAAAAATGCATCGTTTAACTCTTTAGCGGGTACATTTAATTTTGCTGACCATTCGTTAAAGCGGGTTACTTGCAAGTAATCAGCACTAATAACACCATTTTGATAATCAACCCACAGTTGTTTATTGGTTTTCTGGTAGTGAACGTAGTCGTCTTTAGTAAAGTTAACGCCGTATTTTTTAAACATACGGGTCATACCGGCTAATATATCAAACCTAAATAAAGTTTCGTCTGCATCAAACAACACGTAGCTGTATTTCATTCAATTTCCTGTATTTTATTTGCGATATAGGTCGCTATGTAAAAAGGGTGCCATGGCCAAGGTTAGTGCTTGGGTATAGGTACTTTCGCGTGTTGCATGGTTATTTGTAAGCAGGCCAATGGCGCCGCCTTTTTGTTTTATATTTGTGGTGTTAAATGCTTTATCCATTACATCGCCAAGCTCTTCGCCATTAAGTAATGCTTTAAAAAGTATATTGGGTAATGGAAGATTACTGCTTCGCCCTATAACCTGCTCTGTGGCGTTATCAATAACAACATAAGCAAAGGTCGCTGCACCATAGCTAAATTGCTCTGCACCGCCTTCCATTGCCACGTAGTAATCGGCTTGATGGTGCTTTTTACAATAGTTAACACGGTTTTGCGCGCCAATACGTGTTTCATCTTCACCAATAGGTTGATCTGGCACGTTTGAAGGAGCGTTAACACCTAGGCAATCAATAGTGTTATTTGGAAAGTACATAGTAAAAATATGCTTTGCTGCATTTATTTTTACTGGATTTTTAGATCCAACTATAACTTTTAACAATGATGACATGCTGATCTCGTATTGAGTAAAATCAGCAGTGTACGTGACTTCTGTTAAACAAAAAAGAGCACTAAAGCGATAATACTAAATAGGTAAATCAAGCGGAGCAAGGTTCTCTAGTGCGCGCTTTTTCATAATAATATCTTTTATCAGCGGTGTTAATACAAGCTCCATTGCAAGGCCCATTTTACCGCCCGGCACTACCAGCGTATTAATACGCGACATAAAGCTACCTTCAATCATTCTCAGATAATAAGGAAAATCAACATCTTCAATGCCTCTGAAGCGGATCACAACAAAGCTTTCATCAAGTGATGGAATGTCTTTTGCGCTAAATGGGTTTGATGTATCTACGGTAGGCACACGCTGAAAGTTAATATGCGTTCGTGAAAACTGAGGGGTAATATGATTTATGTAATCGTCCATACTACGCACAATTGACCCCATCACGGCTTCGCGAGAGTGGCCACGCTCTGAAGTATCGCGGATTAGCTTTTGTATCCACTCAAGGTTAATAATAGGTACCATGCCTATGAGTAAATCAACATGCTTGGCTACATCAACGTCTTGGTCAACAACTCCGCCATGCAAACCTTCGTAGAACAAAATATCTGTATTATGCTCAAGGTCTTGCCAAGGGGTAAATGTGCCAGGCAGTTGGTTATAAGGTACAGCCTCATCAAAGGTGTGCAAGTAGCGGCGCAATTTGCCTTGCCCTGTTTCACCATAATTACTAAATAACGATTCAAGGGCGCCAAAGTCGTTAGCTTCACGGCCAAAGTAACTAATATGTTTACTTTCTTGTTGGGCTTCGCGTATTTTTTTGTCCATTTCGGGACGTGTATAACGATGAAAGCTATCACCTTCAATAAATGCTGCCTGAATATTTAGGCTACGAAAAATATGCTTAATGGCATTGGTCGTGGTGGTTGTACCCGCACCCGATGAACCAGTAATTGCAATGATAGGATTTTTAGCTGACATGTTAATTCTCTTTTTTAGGACCAGGCTATATAACCAGACTAAACTTAACACTTTTTTAAGTCGTTTGGGTATCTTACGTGTTGACTGACTAAGCTCAAGTGACGCCATCAGCAAATAACGTTATCATGAGGTGCTTAAAATTAAAACGAGAGAAAGCATGAAACTTTTAAAACCATTACTTAGCTTCTTTTCATTAAGTGCGTTAGCCGCAGGTTGTGCACACGCTAACATGCCTAAAAGCCAAATATTACTTGCTGATTTAAATACGCCATATGGTGTTCAAGTGACCATAGTAAGCGACAAAACAAGTTACAATAACCAGCCTTACTTAATTAATGACGATTTATACTTTACCCATGAGGTAATAACTAATAACCAAAGCCAAACCGATATTGCACACTACAATTTAACAACACGTGAAATAACTAACTTAACAAATACACCTGTCAGTGAGTATTCGCCAACGTTAATGCCTAATAAAACAAGTTTGTCAGCCATTGTTGTAGAGGCCGACTCAAAACAAAAGTTGTGGCAGTATCCGCTTAATACACAAAGTGCGCCTAGTCGTATTTTTGATTGGATAGAGCCTGTTGGCTACCATGCTTGGGGCATTAAAAACGATTTAGTGATGTTTATTTTAGGTCAGCCGCATACGCTTCAATACACCTCAGTAGACGCTGCTAGAGGTGAAATAGCCGCCAGTGATATTTCTCGTACACTTATTTATAACCACAACGCGGCGATGTTTTTATTTAGTTACACTAAAAATGATCAGCATATTTTAGCGAGCTTTAACCCACAAAATAAACAAGTAGGCGATTTATTAAGGCTACCCACTCAGGTACAAGACTTCATTTTAAAAGATGATAAAACAATTGCTTACGCTATTAAAAATCGTGTTTATCAACGTAAGCTCGATGGCAGTAATGAGATATCGCAATGGCTTGATTTAAGCACTTACTGCGAAACTAATATCACCCGAATGAGTTACAACAATGATAAGCTTGCATTTGTATGCGACGTAACACAATAAAGTAAGACTTCAAACTGCGTATGCGTTAAGGTGATACGCAAATTAACGAATAGGGATAAACATGGCGTACAGTGCAGATGAGTTAACAGAGCAGCTTATAAAACTACAATGCAGAAGTAATTTTAAAATTAAAAACATTGCTGAATACATGTTAGTTAATTCTAAAGAGGCCTTTTACACTCACAGTGAAAGTGGGAAAGGTAAAATAGTGATTCGCCCTGCGTTTGAAGTGTTTAGCGATGACTTTAATGACATAGATGGTGTAACACGTGCACAAGGGTATTTTCATAGCAGTGAAATGACCCGATTTCCAACTCGTATATATAAAAGCGCTCAACCAATTCATTATGGTGTCGCATTTAAAATAAATTCAGAGCAAGCTGCAAAAGACTTTATTGCTAAGTTGACGATGATCATTGGTAATTAATCTGAACTTTAGTTAAGAAGTTTTTTATCCGTAATTTGAGTTAATTAGTTTCGCCCTAAAATTATAAAGCCGCTGAGTGAATACTCAGCGGCTTTTTTATAGCTTAATCACATAGTGGTTATTTACTGTTTAAGAAGCTATTAACCGAATCAAGCTCGCGTTTTTTTAGTGCAATACAATCAAGCGTACTTTCTTCTAGTTTACTCAATGTACGGCTGTACCCAGGCACTTCTGAAATTTTATCGTTAAAGAAGTTTTGAGTGGTTGCTAAGCTTTTGGCATCACAGCCTACGGTTGTAAAGTACGGTAAATTAGGAATAAAGAACGGCGGCAAACTTGCTGTTACTTTATCGTAATTGTTATAAACCCAATCGATAAATAATGCTTGGCGCTCTTCTGTGTAACTTTGCCCAGATAAAATAGTACGCATATCAGAGGCGGTTACTTCATCAGTTAAGCTGTAAGCCAGCACTGTATTTTGTAACTCAGACTCACCAAAAAAGCCCATAGCAGCTAGCATGTTAGTGCGCACTTGAGGGTCTTTAGTCGTTTTAAATGTTGTCATGAATTGATCAAGCAAGGCTTTATCACCATGAAAAGCAGCGAGTCTTAAATAAACACCTGCTAAGTATGGGTCCACTTTTTGTGGGTTAGTTAAATACACTTGCGTTTGTTCTTTGGCTTTATTGATTACGTTTTGGTCTTCGCCATCAAAGCCTAAGCGTGATATAACAGCTGCACGAAGTTGCGACACTGCACCATCTTCGTCAATTTTTGCTTCTAAACCATATTTTTTAGCTGCAGGAGTCACTGCGTCACGGATAAATGCAGGCCATAAGTCTTTATTGCTTTCATCTTTGAACGTACGTTGCTGCGATACTAAGTAGCCCAGTGCAGTATTTGCTACACGAGGGTGGCTGTCACTTACAAATACTTCAAGTGTTTGCATTAACTTGGCGGCAGAGATAACGCCAGCCTTAAGCAGTGCATCGGTGGCCGATAATAGCGCTAAACGTTCGCGGTCAGTCAGCACTGTTGGCGCGTTTTCAATTAATGCGTTAAATTGCGCGTCATCCATTACCCAGCGGTAGTAGCCAAGAGCACCTTGGTCAGGGTAAATCCACTCTGGTGCAAAATCTAAATCAAGCGTTTGGCTTTGTTTGTTTAGTAAAACACTGGCTGTTTTAACGTTGTCGCCTGCACCGTATTTAATCGTTACTGGCACATTCCAAAGTTGTGCTGGCGCATCAACACCAGCATTCACAAAGCGGCTTTGTGAAATGGTTACTTTTTTGCCTTGCTGTTTAACGCTTACAAGAGGAAAAGAAGACTGTTCAATAAATGATTTTAAAACACTGGCTACATCTTTATTTGATGCTTTACCTAGTGCTTGCCATAAATCAGCCGCTTCTGCATTTTTATAAGAGAAGTCTTTTAAGTAACGCTGAATCCCTTTTTGGAACGCCTCTTCGCCAATCCAGTTTTCAACCATTGCAAGTACTGAGCTACCTTTACTGTATGCAAGGCCCAAACCGTCCATAATGTCAGCTTCGGTTTTAATTGGCTTACGAATAGGTTTAGTGCTTAAGCGGGCGTCTAATGCCATTACGTTATTTTGTGGTAAGTCTAAATGTGATTCAAACTCAGGGTTTAGCTGCTTGGTCATTTTAGCTGCCATCCAGCTTGCAAACGCTTCGTTTAACCACAGGTCATTCCACCACTTCATGGTTACCAAGTTACCGTACCATTGGTGTGCTAGTTCGTGAGCAATAATAGATACGTTACGTTGTTTTTTACTGCGTGTCGCTGCAGCTAAATCAACGAGTAAAATGTCTTCGCGGTAAGTTACTAAACCTGAGTTTTCCATTGCGCCAAATGGGAATTCAGGCACGGCAACTGAGTCGAGTTTTTTATACACATAAGGAATACCAAAATACTCTTCTAATGCTGCAAGTACGCGCGGCATATTATCTTTAGCATATTCGGCTAAATGAATTTTACCTTGAGGAGTAATAACACGCCCAGGAATGGGCATACCTTCAATGTCTATTTCTTCAAACGGGCCAACAGCCATTGCAACTAAATACGATGGAATAGGCGGTGTTTTATCAAAAAAGTGGGTTGTCATATTACCATTTATTGTTGTTTTTAGTTCTGGTGTATTGGCATATACTTTTTGTGAACTTGGAGCCGTTATTGTTAACTGAAAAGGAATTTTATAGCTTGGTTCATCAAAAACGGGGAAGGCACGACGTGCATCACTCATTTCAAATTGGGTAAATAGGTAAGGTGTACCTTGATCCAATGTTTTGTATAACCCCACACTTTGGCGGTTGTAGGGAGCAGAAAAATCAATATTAAGCGTGTATTTACCCGGTTGGATTTTTTCATCACAGCTAAATTTAACTTTACCTGTTTTAAGTATTTCATTACTTAAGTCACAGTTTTCTTTACCTAAAAGTTGCGCCATTTTTACAGCATAATCCACACCGTTTAGCTCAATGTAATGTGTTGGTTTTAATACTTCTAAGGCAATTTCAGTCATCCCTGTGAATGTATCTTTACTTGGGTCAAGTGTCAGCGATACATTTTGCGAACTTGGTTTTGCGAGTTTTTCGATAACGAATTCGTTAGCGTTTGCTGCATTTATTGCTAGCGCAACACTCACAGTTAAGAGGCTTTTAAGAAACATAGTGATCCCTTGTTTATTGTTAGAAACGCCCAGATTTTATGGGTACAGTTTATCCTACCAGTTTTTGTGAGGCGCGTAATTGATTTAAGAAGTGGCTTTGATGGTAAATAGTAACAAAGTTTGTCAGTGGCTTTCGCGTGATAGAAAACGTTGCCAGCTGAGTTGTGTATTTATAATACGTACTTGTTGAATAACCGTATTTAATAAGCTGATTTCATCAAACTGACTGTTTGGGTATTCGTTAAAGCCCATTAAATAATTAAAAGCGTCTTTAGAGTTAGCCTGAAGCGCATAAATACGTACTTGTTGTTCAAAGTTAAGACGTAAGCTACTAATCGCGGTTTTCATACCGAGCTGGTCAACGTTGGGGATATCACATTTTTGCAAATAGCCGGCACGATCGCCTTCACCCGAAAACCAAATACGTACTTTTTCACTGTATCTGCCTGTTTTAGCCGGGAGATCAAACATAAGTCGCTGGTGGTTTTTAGACTTTATAAACTCAACATAATCGCTAAATCCTGCATCGATAAGTGCTTTATGTACAGGGACTAAGCGGGGCTTTATTTTACCGTGAGTATGAAAGCTAAAACATAAAATATCATCAATAATACAAAGATCATCAAGTGTTAAACAGCCAATTTCATCACTGTAAGCACCGCTGTAATAGGCTATTAGTGGCAGCCAAAAGTGCCAATGTTTTGCTTGCTCGCGAGGGAGTCGAACATCACCGTATATATATCCATTATAAAGAGTGTGCAGTTCCATGGCTGAAAAAGGGCGGCGACCAAGATGGGTTTTCAACGTAATACCTTGAAAATAGTGAGATGTTTTATTTTATACCCAACTAGCACTAGATGCTAGTCGGGTTATCAGGCTTTAAGGTCCTGTGTGTAAATTATTATTCACTTAATGCACGAGCTAAACCCGTTGGTTCAATCTCAACACATACTTGGTCATCATTCCAATTAATGCCAACTAATGCGTCGTCCTCATTTAAATCTTCAACCCATGCATCTAAAAATTCATCAAGGTTAATTTCTACCGGACTGTAATCTTTCCATTCTTCTTTACACTGCGCTTTAGCCGCTTCTTCACTTTCCCAGAGCAGTAAAACATCAGTGTCGTCAAATTGGTTTGAGTCGCACACTACAAAGCCATTATCTTCTGCGCCCAGTGCCCAAATGACTTCGCTAACACGTACTTTTTCTACGAAGTTAACTAGCTGTGATTCAATTTCAATATCGCTCATGTGTTTACCTTATTAAGTTAGTGACGAGGATTAGTTTCTATTGCTGATTGACGTTCGCTAAATTGTGCATGAAATGCAACAAGTTCACTGTACTGACTAAAGTCAGTTAATTCACGAAAGCTAATCCAATCAAGCAGGCAGTATAAACTGATGTTGAGGTATTCACAGCTTTTAAATTGTTCATCGTTTAAATGATTGTTTAAAAAGCTTAATGTTTGTTCTATTCGCTCATTTTGCAGATTAAAAAATAATGCATCGCTTCGTGTATCTAAACCTGAGCGCTCGCATAATAGCATTTCAACAAGCGAGTCGTTGCAGGCATTAATAGTGGTAAGTAAGTGCTCTTGCGGCCAGTTTAGCTTTGATTTGCCTGTTTTCTCTAATAAGTAGCGTATTATTGAGTTTGAGTCGCTCAGTGTTAAATCACCATCAATTAAAATAGGTATTTTACGGGCTGGGTTTTTATTGGCCATTTTAGGGCGGTCTTGAGCTGAAAATATGTCTAAGCTTATAAGCTCTATATTACAGTTGTTTTGCAGAGCCCATATTCTAATTCGGCGAACGTAAGGTGAGGGAATAGAACCAATTAATTGCATAATCACTCCAAAAAAAAGCCGCTAAAGCGGCTTTTATTAAACGTTAATAGCAGTAAAGCTCAATTTATTCTGAACGGCTAGTAACTTCAAGTAAATGGTAACCAAATTGCGTTTGTACAGGGCCCTGTACCTGGTTTGTTGGGGCAGAAAATACCACTTTATCAAACTCAGGGACCATCATACCCGGGCCAAATTCACCCAGAGCGCCGCCGTCTTGTCCTGATGGGCAATTAGAATGTACTTTTGCTAATTCAGCAAAGTCTTCGCCTTGTTCAATTTTTGTTTTTAAGTCTAAACATTGTGCTTCGCTGTCTACCAAAATGTGTCGTGCGCTTGCCACTGCCATAAAATCTCCTGATTATAAGTGGTGTTTTTTTAACCTAGTGTATTGCCATACTAGTTAGTTTGTACAAATTGTACCAGTATAAATTTAGATTTTAGACAGGGAATTTTCCACTGCCTTAATCATTTTTTCTGAATCTGGTTTTACTTTGCTGTTAAATCGTAAAATTGTTTTACGATCAGCAGATACTAAATATTTATAAAAGTTCCAATTGGGCGAACTTGTTTGCTCGTTTAAATGCTTGAATATAGGATTTGCATCACTTCCTCTCACTTCGCTGGTGGCGAACATAGGAAAGGTGACCCCATAATTAATAAAACAGACTTTGGCCGTTTCTTTTTCGTTATCTTCTTCTTGGAAAAAGTCATCAGAAGGGAAGCCCAATATTACAAGCCCTTCGTCTTTGTATGTTTTGTGTAGTTTTTCTAAGCTTTCAAACTGAGGGGTGAAGCCACAGTTACTCGCAGTATTAACAATTAACAGAGGTTTGTTTTTGTAGTCGCATAAGTTAATGGACTCTTTAGAGCGAAGCTTTCGGATATCAACGTTAGTAAAATCGCCACAGGCTTGGGGATTTACGGCTTCATTACTTGGCTGTGTTTGTGCCATTAAAGTTGAACTAACCAATAACGCAGTAAACCCTATTATCATTTTTTTAAGCATCATATTACCTAACTATCCGATTGTTTGATTGGCTGATCATACGCTAATATGGAGGAAATTGATCAACCACTTAAATTTACTATGACAACTCGCTTAGCAACTATTGACGACCTTAATGATATTGTCGCCATTTATAATGAAACCATAGAAGGGCGAATGGTAACGGCAGATACCGAAGAAGTAACCGTTGAAGAAAAAAAAGATTGGTTTAATAGTCATACACAAAAGCGCCCAATTTATGTGTATTGCGAAAACGATACCGTACTTGCTTGGGTGAGTTATAAATCGTTTTACGGACGCCCTGCTTACGATGGAACCGTAGAAATGAGCATTTACATAACTAAAAATGCACAAGGTAAAGGCTTGGGTAAAAAGTTAATGCAGTTTGCGCAATCGGAGGCTAAAAAGCTTGATATTAGCGTGTTACTTGGCTTTATTTTTAGCCATAATTTGCCAAGCGTAAAGTTATTTAAGCACTTTGGTTTTGATGTGTGGGGGGAGTTACCAAACGTTGCCGTTATGGATAATAACTTATACAGCCTAACCATATTTGGTAAGCATTTAGAATAAGTTACGCTTATTTATTGGTCATATTTGTTTACAAATAACGCACAGGAATGTGTGTTATTTTCGTGTTTTTATACTACGCTGGTAACATATTAATTTTATTGGTTGTAAGTGTAGTTTAATGGCTAGAAAAATATTGATCATAGACAGCAGCACCATCATAGCAATGAGAGTAAAAGTACTCTTAGAGCTCATTGGGTGTAATGTTGAGCTGATTCATTTCTCTAT